>JAJXSV010000102.1 GCA_021784375.1 Actinomycetes bacterium
GCACCACGCTGCTCGCGGCCCTGCTCGCCGCGGTTCCGGCACGCGAGCGGATCGTGGTGGCAGAGGATTCCGCCGAGCTGAACGTCGCCCATCCCCACGTCGTCTACCTCGAGGGCCGGCCACCCAACGTGGAGGGCGCGGGGGCTGTCACCCTGCGGGATCTCGTGCGCCAATCACTGCGCATGCGCCCGGACCGGTTGATCGTCGGCGAGGTCCGGGGCGCGGAGGTCGTCGACCTCCTCAACGCACTGAACACCGGCCATAGCGGTGGAGCCGCCACCGTCCACGCCAATTCGGCCGCCGATGCGCTCGTCCGCCTCGAACTGCTCGCCCTGCAGGCGGGCCTGGGTCGCGATGCGGCAAGGACGGCGATCAACACCGCCTTCCGCAGCGTCATCCACATCGAGCGGGATGCGCAGGGTCGCCGTCGCATCCGGGGCATCGCGGAGATCGACCGGGCATCGGGGGAGGTGACCGCCGCGTGATGTCGGTCGTGGCCATCGCCGCCGCCTTCGTGGTCTGGGACTGGCTCCCGTACAACCCGCATGCGCGCGCCATGCGCATCATCGGGCGCACGGAACCGGCAGCAGACGAACGGGTCCTCAACTGGTGGCGGGCCCGCAAGCGCAACCGACGTGGGCAGCCGCTCACGACGCGACTCCTGCAGTCGCTCATCGTCGAGTTGCAGGCGGGCCTGGTGCCTGAACAGGTGTTCAGCCACGTGCTCGGCGCGCCGTACGCGGCACCACGGGCCCTGCTGGAGCTGGCACCCACAGCGGACGTCCACATCTGGCGGGACGTCGCGCATGTCTGGATGTCCTCCGACGCGGTCGGCTTCTCCATGGCCACGGCACTGCAGCGCGTGCACGCCTACGCCCTCGTCGACCAGGAGGTGTGGCGGGAGGTGCAGTCGAACGCCGCAGCTCCCCGATTCGCCATGCTCACGCTCATCGCCATGCCGATGGCCGCGTGGCTCGTGGGTGGACTGAGTGGCGCCAGCCCCGTCCACTTCCTGTTCTCCAACCCCATCGGTTGGGCCTGCCTCGCATTCGGCCTCACCTGCTACGGCCTGGCATTCCTGTGGATGCGCGCCATGACCCGCAGGGCGCTCCGGTGATCAGGCGTCGGCGGTTCACCGGACTGCTCGCCGCGTCCTGCTGCTTCCTGTTCATCCCTGACGTGAACTTCGCCGCACCGGTGGCGGTGACGGTGTTCCTGCTGCTGGAACGTTGGCTGCCCCGACTCGGCACCGAGGCCTCCGAGCAGCAGGCACTTGAACAGCGGGTGGCCCTGCCGTTGGCGCTCGATGTCCTGTCGCTGTGCCTCGACGCCGGCGTGTCATGGGACCGGGCGGTGCAGGCAGCGGCGGATTGCTGCGATGGTGATCTCGCACACGACCTCCGCGTCGCTGCCCATCGCCTCACCATGGGGGCCGCGCCAGCAGAGGTGTGGACGGGGACCGTCGTGCTGCGGGACATCGGCTCGGTCGTGGAACGGAGCTTCCGCAGTGGGGCGGCGGTCTCGGTGCTGCTGCGACAGCATGCAGACGGTGAACGGGCCGCCGAGCGATTGCGGCGCATCGAGAACAGCCGACGCCTGGGCACCAAGATCCTGATGCCCGTGTCCTTCCTCGGCTACCCGGCGTTCTTCACACTCGCATTGATCCCGACGCTCGTGAGTTCCCTCTTCGCGCTCGATCTCGGATTCACATCCACAGGGCAGGTGCCGTGATGGTTGTCCACGGATGCGGCAGCGGGCGTCCATGGTGTCGGAGGGCCGACGAGGCTTCGGGCATCCGCTCCACCCCGCAGATTGGAACCGCATATGAAGTCGATCATCAAGCTCAAGCTCCGCCTCGCCGAGGTCACCGGTGCGGTCACCGAGGAATTCTCATTCATCGCGGTCATCGCCCTGCTCATCGTGGGCGTCCTTGCCGCCGTGACCAAGTCCCCGATCTTCACCACGCTCTTCCTCACACTCTTCCAGGACGTCTTCCACCACTTCACCTCATGGTTGGGCGGTTTCTTCAGTTGATCCACACAACGGCTCAGGGCCGGGGCATTCGCCCCGGCCCTTCCGCATGTCAGCGCGGTTCCATCACCGTGGAGGCCGCGGGTGCCGTCAGCATCCTGGCGTTCATCACCGTCATGCTCGTAGGCATGATCGCCGTATTCGGCGCCCAGGCTTCGCTCGTCTCCGCTGCCCGCGAGGCCGCGCGAGTGGCCGCACTGCAGTCCGGTCGCGCGGCGGCGGAGCAGGTTGTCCGCCGCGTCGCCGGCCAGGCGGAGAGCAGGGTCAGCTCGGATGGCGAATGGGTGACCGTCGAACTCCGCAAGCCCGTGCGCTTGCCAGCGCTTCCCGGTGTCATGCGCCTGTCCGCCCGGGCGACGGCCTACGAGGAGACCCCGTGGTGAAGCGCGAGGAGGGCGCCATGGAGGCATTCATGCTGGCCTCCACGTTGGTACTGACCGCGGTCACCATGCTCTTGGTGGCCGCCATCGCGCTGACGGCCCGTCATGAGCAGACCCGGGCGGCTGCGGACTTCGCCGCGCTCGCCGCGCTGCAGTCCGCGGAGGGGTGTGACGCGGCCCGCAGCGCCGCATCACGCAACGACGCCAGACTGGATGCCTGCGTGATCTCCGATGCCGAAGCCTGGGTGACGGCCTCCGTGCGCACCGGCCTCTCGGGCCCGTTGGTGAGGGCCGGGTTGCCCGCGCGCTTCGTGGTGAGCGCGCACGCCGCTCGCTGAGGGCCCCGGTCGTGGGGCCGTTCCCGTTCCGGGAGCGGCCCTACGCTTGCGTCATGAGCATGAGCGGCCCAGTGAGCGATCGCCAGCCGGAAACAGCCTCGAATGAAGCCGGAGTGGAACGTCCACTGCGCGCCGCCGCATTCTTCGACATCGACAACACCCTGCTGCGGGGTGCATCCCTGTACTACCTGGCCCGGGGCCTGGCCGCCCGCAACCTGGTGAGCTGGCGGCAGATCATCCGCTACGCCTGGAAGCAATGGAAGTTCCTCACCTCGGGCAAGGAGCACGTCAAGGACCTGAAGTTCGTCACGGAGACGTCCATGACGTTCATTGCGGGACGCGAGCAGGCACTCATGCTCGACGTCTGCCGCAACACCATCGACGAGCTCATGCTCAGCAAGTTGTGGCCGGGGACCGTGCGCATCGCCCAAGCCCACCTGACGCTGGGCCAGGAGGTCTGGCTGGTGACGGCAGCGCCCAATGACCTGGCGCGGATGCTGGCAGAGCGCTTGGGGCTGACCGGGGGTATGGGCACCTGCGCCGAGGTGCTGGACGGCCGCTACACGGGGCACATCGTGGGGGCGACCATGCACGGACGGGCGAAGGCCGAGGCGATCCAACGCATCGCCGCTCAGCGCGGCCTCGACCTGGCGGCGTCGACGGCCTACTCGGACTCCTCGAACGACCTGCCCATGCTGCGCGCTGTGGGCAACCCGGTGGCGGTGAACCCCGATGGCGCCCTGCGGCGCGTGGCCCGGCGCAACGGCTGGCTCATCATGGAGTACCGCCGAAGCCGCTTCTGGCGTGACAACAGCATCCCCGGCAACCCGAATGTGGCAGTGGGCGCGGGCATCGCCGCCGGACTGGCGGTCGCCGCCCTGGAGAAGAAGCGCCGGAACTAGCGCTTCCGGGCCGGGCGGGCGACTACTGCGCGTTCCAATGTCGATTGCTGTCCACATGGTGGGCGACCATGCCTCGGCATTTGGGATGCCCCGGAGCCTCCCACATACCATTCGGCCTATCACCGCAACGGCGCGGGGTCCTGTAGAGCGCCGGTGAGGAGGTTGGGATGCAGCCCACTCCTCGCGTGTCCGAGTCCACTGCCGCTCGCCTCCCCGTCTACCTGCGGGTGCTCACCGGTCTCGGCGCCGTCGATTCCGTTTCGAGTGAGGAGTTGGCGGCCGCCTGCGGCGTGTCCAGCGCGCAACTCCGCAAGGACCTGTCGGTCCTCGGCACCCGCGGCATCCGCGGCGTGGGCTACGACGTCCGTGGCCTGCGGGATGCCCTGGCCGCGGAACTGGGCATGCAACATGACTGGCCGCTTGTCATCATCGGCGGCGGCAACCTGGGCCTGGCCCTCGCCAACTACGCGGGATTCACATCGCGGGGATTCCGCGTCGTCGGGCTGGTGGATGCGGATCAGCTCCGGGTGGGCGAGGCCGTCGCCGACGGCCTGGTGATCCAGCCCATGGCGGATCTCGCCCGCATCATCCGTCGCACGCACGCGGTGATCGCGGTCATCGCGACCCCGGCCGACGCGGCCCAGCGGGTGGCCGACGACCTCGTTGGGGCCGGCGTCACCGGCATCCTGAACTTCGCACCCACCGTCCTCTCGGTGCCCGACGGCGTGGCCGTCCGCGATGTCGACCTGGGCGTCGAGCTCCAGCTCCTCGCCTTCCATGAGCAACGGCGGTCACTCGATCGCGACACCCACAGTGAGGGGGAGTGATGCGGAAGCGGATCACCATCGTCTGGACCGGCAACCAGGACGCCCGGCTGCTCACCATGCGGGCAGTCGATGCCCTCGCATCAGCGGGTGCCGTCATCGTGGATGCGGAACTCGAGGACATCGCCCGAGCGACCTGCAAGGGCGGGATCCTCGTACTCAACGGCGGCTCCTTGGCGCAGCGCACGCGGGCCGTGCGGGATGCGCTGAAGGAGCACTCGGAGGTCGTGCGCTTCCTCGCCGGCGATCCCGTGCTGGATGGCGTCCTCGCCCAGGAGCTGCACGCGTACGAGGTGCTCGGCCAGGTGGTCGTCGTGCCCGGCGTCACCACGAGCACCGTTGCCGCGACCTTCGCCGGTGTCTCGCTCACGGGACAGCGGGTGCGCGAGGTGCGCATGATCGACGCTGCCGATCCTGCGACCGACTGGACCATGCCCCCTCGCGAGACACTCATCGTGAAGGGATTGGCCGGCGCGGCCAAGCCCGCCCTTGAGGCGCTGCGCGGAGGCGACCGCAACACGGCGTTCAGGATCGTGAGCGGCGCTGGTTCGGTCGCGCAGGTCACGATTGCCGGCACGCTGGGCGAATTCGATGCACTCGTCGACATCAAGCGCCTGGCCCCGGACAGCATCATGTTCATCGGCGAGCCCGTCCGTGAGGCGGTCGACTGGTTCGAGCGACTGCCGCTCATCGGCTGGCACCTGCTGATGCCGCGCACGAAGGATGCCTTGAGCGGGCTCACCGCACTGCTCGAGCGTGACGGCGCGATCACCACGCACATCCCCACCTTGTCGGTGGAGCCTCCTCGCACACCGCAGCAGATCGAGCGCGCGGTGACGGGGCTGGTCGAGGGTCGGTATGGCTGGGTCATCTTCACCTGTGCCAACGCGTTCATCGCGGTCTGGGAGAAGTGCCGCGAATACGGCCTGGACGCGCGCGTGTTCGCTGGAACGCGGATCGCCGCGGTCGGTGAGGACACCGTCGTCGCCCTCGCGTCCCGGGGCATGCATGCCGACCTGGTGCACCCCGAGACCACGCAGTCGCTGGTGGAGATGTTCCCTCCGGCCGAGGCGGGCACCGAGTCGGTGAGCCGCATCCTCATCCCGCGTGCGGAGATCGCCACCGAGACCCTGGCCAGCGGTCTGGTCGAGTTGGGTTGGGAGGCGGACGAGGTCACGGTGTACCGCACGGTGCGCTCCGCACCTCCGGCAGCGGCCACCAGGGAGGCCATCAAGAGTGGCGCCTTCCAGGCCGTCGTCTTCACCTCGTCCGCCACAGTGCGCAACCTCATCGGGCTGGCTGGGAAGCCGCATGCGAGCACGGTCGTCGCCTGCATCGGTCCCACGACGGCCCGGGCGGCGGAGGAGCATGGATTGCGCGTCGACGTGGTGGCGGCGGAACCCACGCACGAGGCACTCGCGCAGGCGCTCATCGAATTCGCCGAGGCGCGCCGCGCATCGGACGAAGGCTTCGAGATGTCGGTTCCCAAGCCGGGCCGCGCGGCATCGGCGGCCCCCGCGCGACGTCCGGCGTCAGCGGCGGTGGCCGCACCGGTGCGGCGCAAAGCGAAATAGCATTCGCCCCGAGGAGTCCTTGATGAGCGAACGCACGACCGTCCACCTTGTGCGCCACGGCGAGGTGTTCAATCCCGAGAAGCTGCTGTACGGGCGACTGCCCGGCTATCGGCTGTCCTCCCTGGGTGAGGAGATGGCGGAGGTCGTCGGCGAGTACCTGGCCGCGCGCGACATCACGCAGGTCATCGCGTCCCCCCTGCAGCGAGCGCAGCAGACGGCCGCGCCCCTGGCCTCCCGCCTGGGCCTGCCCATCGGAGCGGATGAGCACCTGCTGGAGGCGACCAACGTCTTCGAGGGCAAGCGCGTATCCGTGGGTGATGGCGTGCTCAAGCAGCCACGTGCCTGGCGCCACCTGTACAACCCCTTCCTCCCGTCCTGGGGGGAGGCCTACGTCGAGGTGGCTGCCCGCATGCGGATCGCCGTGGCGGACGCCCGCGAGGCGGCCCGTGGCCACGAAGCGGCCCTGGTCTCCCATCAGCTCCCCATCTGGGTGGCCCGCCTGGACGCCGAGCGGCGTCGGCTGTGGCACGATCCGCGCCGGCGCCAGTGCTCGCTCGCGTCCATCACGTCGCTGACCTTCGACGGCGATGCCCTCACGCTCATCACCTACTCCGAACCCTGCGCCGACCTCGTCGCGAAGTCGAACAAAGGCGTGGGTGCATGACGCTGCTGGCGTCGGTCGCGGACACGATCACCAGCGGTTCGCTGCTGCTCGCCATCCCCCTTGCCTTCGCCGCGGGTCTGGTGTCATTCCTCAGCCCCTGCGTCGCACCGTTGGTGCCCGGATACGTTTCCCTCATCACCGGGCTCTCGGCCGACGAACTTCTCGAGGGTCGTGGCCATCGCAACCGGGCCCTGGCGGGAACCATCGGGTTCACGCTCGGCTTCGGCCTGCTCTTCGTCTCCTACGGCGTGGCCTTCGGCAGCGTCGGCTCCGCGCTCTCCCAGC
>JAJXSV010000103.1 GCA_021784375.1 Actinomycetes bacterium
TGCCCCCGACCCTGCTCGGCCTGGGCGCCGCACTGGCGGCGCCCGTCCTGGATCTTCTGGTGCTGGTGGACACCGGCGCGGCCGATTTCGCCACAGCCAACGCAGGTGCCTACCTCGATGCCGAAACCGCTGGCGTGGTGCGCTGGCAACGTGGCGTCACCATGGCGGCGGCGCAGTGCCTACCGCCGCCGCCCGGCACTGACGTCATGCAACTGGCTGGCCAACTCTGGGATCGGCTGTGCAATGGTCTTTGAGATGTTGGAGTCATTGCGAGCAGCGGTCGTCAATCAGGCCGATGCAGCCGATCGCATCGATGAGGTCATTACCAACAGCGGTGTTCTGGTCGACGATCTGACCTTCGGTTCGCTCATCAACGATGTGGGTCGGGAGGTGCGCGGGCTGGGTGCGCTGGAGCCCTGGGCGGCGCATCCCGGTGTCACTGACATCCTGGTCAATGGCACGCGCGAGGTGTGGGTGGACGACGAGAATGGACTGCATCAGGTCGATTACCGCTTCCCCGATGAGGCCTCTGTGCGGCGACTGGCCACGCGCTTGGCCGCCTCCGCGGGACGGCGACTCGACGACGCAGCACCCTGGGTGGACGCACGATTGCCGAGCGGAATTCGACTGCATGCCGTCTTGCACCCACTGGCCCGGGCTGGCACCACGCTCTCCTTACGACTGCCCGCAACCACGCCCTTCACGCTCGCCGACCTCGAACAGCGACGCATGTTCGATGCGCCGATGCGTCGGCGCCTGCTGAAACTCGTGAACATGGGAGTTCCCCTGCTGCTGTCCGGCGGAACCGGCACCGGCAAGACCACCTTGCTCGCCGCACTCCTGGCTGCCGTGCCGGTAGGGGAGCGCATCGTGGTGGCGGAGGATTCCGCGGAACTCAACATCACGCACCCGCACGTGGTGTACCTCGAAGGGCGTCCGGCCAACGTCGAAGGCGCCGGTGCCGTGACCCTGCGCGACCTGGTGCGGCAGTCGTTGCGCATGCGCCCCGATCGACTCATCGTCGGCGAGGTGCGTGGAGCGGAGGTGCTGGACCTGCTCAACGCCCTGAACACCGGGCACAGCGGAGGAGCCGCCACGGTGCACGCCAATTCGGCGGCCGATGCGCTGGTGCGGCTGGAGTTGCTCGCGCTGCAGGCCGGCCTCAGCCGGGAGGCGGCGCAAGCGGCAATTGCCACGGCCTTTCGCACCGTCGTCCACATCGAACGCGATGGGCAGGGTCGACGGCGCATACGCGAGATCGCGGATATCGACCGTGATACGCGAGCGGTGGTGAGCGCATGATCTCGCTGGCTGCCGTGGCTTGTGCGCTGCTCGTCCATCGCTGGCTGCCGTACACCGCGCATGCGCGAGCCATGCGCCTGGCCGGACGCCCCGATCTGGCGCCCGATGATCGGCTGTTCGCGTGGTGGCAGGCGCGCAAGCTCCAGACACCCGGCCAGCCGCGGACCACGCGCCTGCTGCAGACCCTCATTGCGGAACTGCAGGCGGGCATCATCCCCACCCAGGCCTTCACCCATGTGCTCGGTGCGCGCTACTCCGAGCCCTCCGCGCTGCTCGCTGAGGCGCCCACGGCGGACGCGCACATCTGGCGCGATGTCGCGCAGGTGTGGTCGAGTGCTGAGGAGGTTGGGTTCTCCATGGCGACTGCCCTTCAACGCGTTCATTCGTACGCCCTGACGGACCAGGAGGTCTTCCGCGAGGTTGCCGCGGCTGCCGCTGCGCCGCGATTCGCCATGCTGACGTTGGCGTCAATGCCCGCAGCCGCATGGATGATTGCCGCCTCCATCGGTGGGAATCCGTTTCGTTTTCTACTCACGTCGCCCATCGGCTGGGCCTGCACTGCCAGTGGTATCACGCTTGTGGCATCAGCGGGATGTTGGATGCGTCGTCTGGCCCGGAATGCGTTCGCATGACTCGCGAAAAGGCCACCGCGTTTGCAGCGACAGTTGCGTGTTTTGCCTTGGTCCCACTTGAGTACGCGCCGTTTGTGGCACTCGCATCAGCCGTTGCCGTGATGCGCTGGATGCCGCGACTCAAGATGGCGGCGGACGTAGAGGCCTCACATCAATTGCGCATCGCCCTGCCTATTGCGATCGATGTGATGTCGCTCGCCCTTGACGCAGGAGTGCCATGGGATCGAGCGGCTGGCATAGCTGCCGATTGCGTGAACGGCTCGCTGGCCCAGGATCTGCACTTGGCATCGAGTCGCCTGGCAATGGGGGCGAGCGCGGACGAAGTCTGGCGTGGGTCACCGACGCTGGAGTTGATCGGAGAAGCGGTAGAGCGCAGCTTCCGAAGTGGTGCCGCTGTGACGGAGTTGCTGCGGCAACTTGCGGATTCGCAGCGTGCCTCAGAGCGACTACGTCGTATCGAGAACGTGCGACGGCTCGAGACCAAGATCCTCATGCCGGTGACCTTCCTGGGCATGCCCGCGTTTGTCGTGCTCGGTGTGATCCCCACCTTCGCCGCCATGCTCCAACAGATGGACTTCAGTTGGCTCTCCACAGGCTGAATGGCATCGGTCAATGTCCACAGATTTCGAAATCCGGCCTCGCGCTGTCAGTGCCTGAGCCAGCATTCCGCCAAGGCAATCACGCACAACCGATAGGAAACCAAATGCGAATCGTCAAGTCACTCAGCCGCCGCCTCGCCGACACGACGGGTGCCGTCACCCAGGAATACGGCTTCCTGTCGCTGATCGTCACTGCCCTGGTTGGCGTCATCATCAAGCTGGTCAACGGCGGCCTCTTCACCGAACTTCTCTCCAAATTGCTCGACAATGTCGTCACCACAATCATCAGCCACATCGCGAGCCTGTTGGGCTGATGATGTGGCAAAACAGGGAAGGCCGGGGCACACGCCCCGGCCTTCATGTGCGTGAGTGCGGCTCCGTTTCGATAGAAGCAGCAGGGTCGCTGATCCTCCTTACCGCGTTTTGCGTGCTGCTGGCGTCGGGCCTCGCCGTGGTTGGCACTCAGCTGCAGTTGGTCGGGATGGCTCGCGAGGCAGCGCGGCTGGTTTCCATTCAACCGGATCGGGCGGCAGGTGAGCAGTCACTGCATCAGGCGGTGGGCGCCCATCCCGACCTGCAGGCGTCACTCCGTGTGCGGGGGGACTTCGTTGATGTCACCGTGGCACGTTCGCTGCGTGTCATGCGCTTCACCACGCCTATCACGCAGTCGGCGTCCGCCAGTGCATTCCGGGAGTCGTCATGGTGACGGCTGAGGATCGGGGCGTCCTGGAGTCCTGGGTGGCACTCCTCATGCTCGGTCTCCTGGCCTTGGCAGCCCTGATCGCACTTGTTTGCTCGCTGTACATCCGTCATGAACAGGCGCAGACGGCGGCGGACTTCGCCGCCCTTTCCGCCCTGCAGTCACCGCGCGGCTGCGCGGCAGCGACTGAGGCGGCAGCACGTAATCGGGCCCGGCTCGATTCCTGCGCACTCGGGATCGACGACGTCCGTGTTCGTGCCTCGGTGCCGAGTGGTGTCTCCACAGCACTGCTGAAGTTGGGTGTCGCGCCACGATTCGCCGCCAGCGCGCACGCTTCGCGCTAGGCCCACCACGCTCACCGCGGCCGCACCTCATCCAAGGGCGGCCTTACGCTTGCATCATGACCGACAGTGGCGGCGCACCGCGCACGGCCGCGTTCTTCGACGTGGACAACACACTGCTGCGCGGCGCCACCCTCTACTACCTGGCCCGCGGCCTGGCGGCACGTGATCTCGTCACCTGGCGGCAGATCATCCGCTACGCCTGGAAGCAGTGGAAGTTCCTGACCTCCGGCAAGGAGCATGTGAAGGACCTCAAGTTCGTCACCGATACCTCCATGGCCTTCATCGGAGGACGTGACCAATTGGTCATGCTCGACGTGTGCCAGAGCGTCGTCGACGAGATCATGCTCAACAAGTTGTGGCCCGGCACACTGCGCATCGCACAGGCCCATCTCGAACGTGGCGAAGAGGTGTGGCTCGTCACCGCCGCCCCCAACGACGTGGCCGGCATGCTGGCGGAGCGGCTGGGCCTAACGGGTGGCCTTGGCACCTGCGCCGAGGTCAAGGACGGGCACTACACCGGGCACATCCTCGGCACCACCATGCACGGGCAGGCCAAGGCCGAGGCCATCCAGCGCATCGCGGCCGAGCGCCATCTCGACCTGTCGCGCTCCACCGCCTACTCCGACTCCTCCAACGATCTGCCCATGCTCAGCGCCGTGGGCAACGCGGTCGCCGTGAATCCGGATGGCGCGCTGCGCCGGCTGGCCCGTCGCAAGGGCTGGCTGATCGTGGAATACCGGCGCACCCGCGCCTGGCGCGACACCCAGAGCCCAGCCAACCCCAACATGGCCGTGGGCGCTGGAATCGCGGCCGGCCTGGCCGTGGCTGCACTCGGCCGTAAGCGCCGGAAGTAGCCGCTACGCCCTTCGCGGCCCACCTTCTGTCCAGATGGTGGGCGTACGGACCTCGCCATTTGGGACGTCCCCACGGGCCGCACTTACCATCTGCCTGTCACCGCAACGGCGCGGGGTCCCGTTTTTGGCGCCGATTGAGGAGGTGGATGATGCAGCCCTCCGGTCGCGTGCCCGAATCCACCGCCGCCCGGCTCCCGGTCTACCTGCGTGTGCTCTCGGATCTGGCGGGCCTGGATTCCATCTCCAGCGAGGAACTCGCCAGCGCCTGCGGCGTCTCCAGCGCCCAACTGCGCAAGGACCTCTCCGCCCTCGGCAGCCACGGCACCCGGGGCGTGGGCTACGACGTACGCGGCCTGCGGGATGCGCTCGCGGCCGAACTGGGCATGGAGCAGGACTGGCCCGTGGTCATCGTGGGTGGCGGCAACCTGGGCATGGCTCTGGCCAACTACGCGGGCTTTCTGTCCCGCGGCTTCCGGGTGGTGGGGATTGTCGACGCGGACCAGTTGCGCGTGGGCGAGGCGGTGGCCGATGGCCTCGTCATCCAGCCCATGGCCGATCTGGCACGCATCATCCGCCGCACCCACGCCGTCATCGCCGTGATCGCGACGCCCGCCGAAGGCGCCCAGCCCGTGGCCGATGAACTGGTGGCGGCCGGCGTCACCGGCATCCTGAATTTCGCACCCGTCGTGCTCTCCGTTCCCGCGGGCGTGGCGGTTCGCGACGTCGATCTCGGTGTCGAGCTGCAATTGCTCGCCTTCCATGAACAGCAGCGGTCAGTCGGCCGCGATTCCCGAAGTGAGGGGGAGTGATGCGGCCACGGATCACCATCGTTGGGACCGGTAGTCATGACGGGCGGCTTTTGACGCTGCTCGCCGTGGAAGCACTGACCGCAGCCGGCGCCATCATCACCGACGCGGAAGTGGAGACGCTGGCCCGCGAATTCACCACTGGCGAGGTGGTGACGGTGGCAGGAGCATCGCTGGCACAACGCACGCGGGCCGTGCGCGACGCCCTCAAGCGGCATCAACAGGTGGTGCGCTTCATCGCGGGAGATCCCGTGTGGGACGGAGTGCTGGCGCAGGAGCTGCAGGCCCTGCGGGCGTTGGGTCAGGTGTCGGTGGTTCCCGGTGTTACCAGTACCACGGTTTCTGCGACCTATGCGGGCGTCTCGCTCACCGGTCAGCAGATCCGGGAGGTACGCGTCGTTGAGGCTGCCGACCCTGCCACCGTCTGGAAGGTGGCACCACGCGAGACCTTGGTGGTGAAGGGTGCAGCGGGTGCCACGCCTCGGGCACTCGCCGCCCTGCGTTCCGCTGGCAACCCCGGAAGCATGCCCTTCCGGGTAGTGAGCAATGCGGGCAGCATCAGCCAGCGCACCGTCACCGGCGAGCTCGCGGACTTCGAAGCACTCGTCGACACCAAACTGCTGAGCCCGGACAGCACCATCTTCATCGGTGAGCCCGTGCGCGTTGCCGTCGAATGGTTCGAGCAACTGCCGCTGCTGGGGTGGCGGGTGCTTATGCCGCGCACCAAGGACGCACTCGGCGAACTGACCCAGGCCCTGGAACGGGATGGTGCCGCGACGACGCATGTGCCCACGCTGTCCGTGGAAGCGCCGCGAACGCCGCAGCAGATCGAGCGCGCCGTGACGGGTCTGGCCGCCGGTCGCTTTGGCTGGGTGGTCTTCACCTGTGCCAACGCCTTCACCGCGGTCTGGGACAAGTGCCGCGAATACGGGCTGGATGCCCGCGTCTTCGCCGGCACCCACGTGGCTGCCGTCGGCGAGGACACGGTCGCGGCCCTCGCGGCCCGCGGCATGTATGCGGAGCTGGTCCACCCGGACACGACGCAGGAGCTGCTGGTCGCCTTCCCGCTGGCTGAGGAAGGCGATGAGTCCGTCAATCGGGTGCTCATCCCGCGCGCCGAGATCGCCACCGAAACCCTGGCCGCCGGCCTCGCCGAACTGGGCTGGGAGACCGAGGAGGTCACGGTGTTCCGCACCGTGCGCTCCGCTCCTCCGTCCGCCAGCACTCGTGAAGCCATCAAGACCGGCCTCTTCGACGCCGTCGTCTTCACTTCCTCTGCCACGGTACGCAACCTCATCGGACTGGCCGGCAAACCGCACACCAGCACCGTGGTGGCCTGTATCGGACCCAGCACGGTGAAGACGGCCGAGGAACACGGATTGCGGGTTGATGTGGTCGCGCAGGCGCCCACTCATGCCGCACTCGCTGAGGCCCTCGTCGACTTCGCCCGGGACCGCCGTGCCGCGGAGGCCTCCCCGGCCAAGGCCTCGAGCGCACGCCGGTCGGCCGCGGCGCCCAAGGCAGCGCCGGGCAGCCGTCGCAAAGTGAAATAGCCTTGACTCCAAGGAGTCGTTGATGAGCGTTCGCACCACTGTCCACCTGGTCCGTCATGGCGAGGTGTTCAACCCCGAGAAGCTGCTGTACGGGCGGCTTCCCGGGTACCGGCTGTCCTCCTTGGGTGAGG
>JAJXSV010000104.1 GCA_021784375.1 Actinomycetes bacterium
CAGCGGTTTGAGGGGAACGACCCGGACCATCCGGAATGGAAGGTCGACATCGCGACCTACACGGTTGCGGACGTCGCAACTCGGGTTCGCAAGTTCTTCTTCGAGGAATGGGTACTCGCGGACACGGGGGCAACGGGCGGCCCGCAAGCGGATCCGTTGGGCCTCCTCATCGGAGGATACGGATCTCGCGATGAAGCTCCCGCGGCCTACACGCTCTGGGTCAGTGCGGGTGAGTGTGCAGCGCCTCAGCAAGTTCTCGAGCACGCCGCCGGAGCTGTCTGGTACGGCCAACCGGAGGCGCTGTCGCGCCTAATCCTTGGGTTCGGAGGGAATGCAGAGCAGGCATTGATCAATCTCGGTGCCGACCCTACCCTCGCGCCGCAGTACCTGCTTGAACTGCGACGCCAGACCGAGGCCCCACTCATCGAGCCGCACCTGCCAATCCAGGATGCCATCGGGCTTGCAGACTTCTTCGTTGACACGACGATCAAGTTCACCCGCTACTCACCGGGGAGTGACACGGTCGGCGGTCCAATCGAACTCGCAGTGATTACGAAACACGAAGGCTTCAAGTGGGCAAAGCGAAAGCATTACTATCCTTATGAGTTGAATCGGGAGGCCTGAAGCATGATTGACGATAAGACGCCGGGCATCAACGTCTACCACGCTGGCCCGCTTGGCCCCGCCGTTGTATTGGGTCGCCAGGGCTCGGGAGAAGTGTCCACGACGCCTGCGCCGCCACGCCCGTCGCTGCCGCCGCTGGTCCTGAACATCCCCGCCGCGAGCGAAGCTCGAGAAGACCGTCGCGCCTCATAGTTGGTTCCAGCGCACCTGCACAATGCAGGCGGCGGCCCAGACGCCATCGCGCTCTGCGCCGGCCATACACGACGATGCCCCGACCAATCGGCCGGGGCATCGTCTTCGACTGACTTAGAGCCGTTTAGCCCTCGTGCTTGTAGTACTCCGTGGTCTGCGGCTCGGCGGGGTCCTTGCCCAGGATGAGGTCGGCGGCCTTCTCCGCCACCATCATCACCGGCGCGTAGATGTTGGCGTTGGTGACGAACGGGAACACCGAGGCATCCACCACGCGCAGCCCGGTCACTCCATGCACACTCAGGGAGTCGGGGTGTACCACCGCCAATTCATCGGTGCCCATCTTGCAGGTGCATGACGGATGCAGCGCGGTCTCGGCGTCACGTGCCACCCAGGCCAGGATCTCCTCGTCGGTCTCGACGGAGGGTCCGGGCGAGATCTCACCACCGTTGAATTCCGCCATGGCCGGCTGATTGAGAATGAAGCGCGCCTGCCGGATGGCCTCGATCCACTCCCGACGGTCATTGGGCGTCGACAGGTAGTTGAACCGCAAAGCCGGATGCACCTTGGGATCCGCGCTCTTCAAGGTGATCTCGCCGCGCACATCCGAATACATGGGGCCGATATGCACCTGGTAGCCATGACCACCGGTGGGCTTGGTGCCGTCGTAACGGATGGCGACAGGCAGGAAGTGGTACATGAGATTGGGCCACTTCACCTCGTCATTGCTGCGCGAGAAGCCGCCGCCCTCGAAATGGTTGGTGGCGGCCGGTCCCTTGCGGAACAGCCACTGCAGACCGATCCATGGCATGCGCCACTTCTGCAGCGCCGGCTGCATCGACACCGGCAACTTCGACGAGTACTGCACATACACCTCGAGGTGGTCCTGCAGGTTCTTGCCCACACCCGGCAGATCCTTGACCACATCGATGCCGAGCTTCTTCAGATCCTCGGCAGGGCCCACCCCGGAGAGCATGAGCAACTGCGGGCTGTTGATGGCACCGCCGCAGAGGATGATCTCCTCGCCGCGGATCACCTGCGTGTTGCCGCGAATCGTGACCTGCACGCCGACGGCCCGATCCCCCTCGAACACCACCTTGCGCACGAAAGCACGCGTGGTGATCGTGAGGTTGGGACGCTTGCGCACGGGCTTGATGTAAGCGCCGGACGATGACAGACGGCGGCCGCGACGGATGTTGCGATCGAAAGGCGCGAAGCCCTCCTGACGATATCCGTTCACGTCATCGGTGAGGTGGAATCCGGCCTGGCTGGCCGCTCGGAAGAAGCCCTGGAACAGGGGGTTGGTAGCGGGGCCCTTCTCCAGTTCCAGCGGACCGTCATGGCCGCGCCACACGCGATCGGCAACCGAGGTGTTGTTCTCCATGCGCTTGAAATAGGGCAGGCAATGTGCAAACGACCAACCATCACAACCGGGCTGCTCCGCCCAGCGGTCGTAGTCCATGGGGTTGCCGCGTTGGAAGATCATGCCGTTGATGGAGCCGGATCCGCCCAACACCTTGCCCCGTGCATGGTAGATGCGGCGGTTGTTCATGAAGGGCTCGGGCTCGGACTCGTACTTCCAGTCGTAGAAGCGAGAACCGATCGGATAGGTGAGTGCTGCAGGCATGTGGATGAAGATGTCCCACCACGAGTCCTTGCGCCCCGCTTCGAGCACCAGCACCTCGTTCGCGGGATCGGCACTCAGCCGATTGGCAAGCACACTGCCCGCGGATCCACCACCAACGATGATGTATTTGTAGTTCTTGGACATCACTCACACTCCTTGCCGGTCACCGTAGCCAAAACGGCAGTGGTTCCCCAGACCCAAAGGGCTGGGGAACCACCACATGGAACAGCAGTTACTTCAGCCAGGCGTCAACCTTGGCCTGGTTCGCGGCCACCCACTTGGCGGCAGCCTGATCGTCCGTCATCTTGTCGACGGTGATGTACTTGGCAACCAGGTTCTGGTCGTCATTGGTCCACGAGAAGTTCTTGATCAGCTTCACTGCCGGCGAACCGGAGTTGGCGAACTTCACGGAGACCACCTTGTTGAGGTGGTACGGCGGGTAGTCGCAGGCGATCTTGGCAGCAACCGCATCGCAGCCGGGGGTGTAGGCCGGCAGCTTGATGTGCACGAGCGGCACCTCGGACAAGAACCACTGGGGCTCGTAGAAGTAGCCAATGAAGGGCTTCTTCTGCGTTTCAGCATTGCGGAAGCCCTGGATGAGTGCCGCCTCGGAACCGAGGTACACCACCTTGAAATTGAGCTTCAGGTTCTTCATCATGGCTTCGTCGTTGGTGACGTATGCCGGATCGCCATCCGAGAACTGTCCAAGGTTGCCCGACTCCGAGGTCTTGAAGAGGCTGGCGTACTTGTTGAGGTTCTTCCAGTCGGTGATGTCCGGGTACTTCTGGACCATCCACGGCGGTACGTACCAGCCGATGATGCCTTCATTGCCCGTCGGCCCGAAGTCCTCGGCGACCTTCTGATCGGTGATGTACTTCTTCACCAGGTCGGTGTGGCCCCAGTTCTCGACAATGGCATCGATCTCACCGGTCGCGAAGCCCTGCCACGCCACCTGCTCGCTGATGTTCTTGGTCGTGACCGTGCACCCCAGCTGCTTCTCCGCCACGTACTTGATGACGGCCGCGTTGGCTTCATAGCCGACCCAGGGATTGATGGCCATATTGAACGTGCCGCAGGCTGCGGCGGACGCCGATGTGGTCGCCGATGCGGATGTCGTCGTCGTCGAGCTGCTGCTCGTCGACGCGGCGCCGCAGGCGGTCAGCACGAGCGAGGCTGCCGCGGCGATGAGCACACCGCCATGCAGTCGAATCGTCATACTTCCTCCAGTGCTTCTGACCGCGAGCGGTCATTGCCAACCACCGGCCAGGCGACCGATGGAATCCTTGGGAGCGGTTGCCCGCTCAGTGGCCGTTTCCGATGGCCGCACGAACACGCGGCTGGGAAGCGGCTTGGGTGATGCGATCGATGAGGATGCCCAGCACCACGATGGCCAGGCCGGCAGCCATGCCCTTGCCGCGCAGGCTGGACTGCGCGAAGCCGGCCACCACCAGGTAGCCCAGGCCGCCGGCTCCCACCAAGCCACCCACCACCACCATGGCCAGTACGTAGATCAGGCCCTGGTTGGTGGCGAGCGCGATGGCATGGCGGGCCATGGGCAGTTCCACCTTGGTGATGACCTGCCAGGTGTTGGCACCAGCAGACAGTGCGGCTTCACGGATGGTCTGCGGGACCCCGCGCACGCCGTCGGCAATGAGCTTGATGGAGGCCGGTGCGGCATAGACGACGGCCGCCAGGATGGCGGTGAATCGCGTCGCACCGAAGAGGCCGAGGAAGGGCACGAGGTACACGAAGGCGGGCAGCACCTGCCCGGCGTCGAGCACCGGACGCAGGATGCTGTCGACGCGACGATTGCGTCCCATCCAGGCACCGAAGAAGACTCCCAGGATGATGGTGATGGCGGCGGCGAAGAAGGTGGCGGCCAACGTCACCATGGCATCGGACCAGAGACCGGTGCCGACGAGCACCGCCAGCAGAAGTGCACAGATCACGGTCAATTTGCGACCGCCGAACATGAAGGCGAGCACCAGTACCACGGCAGCTGTGAAGAACCATGGTGTGCCTACGAGCGCGGACTGCAAGGGGTTCAGGAACCAGTTCGAGATCAGGTCGGTGTACCAGCTGGTGGCATTCGACCAGTGCAGCTGCACCCAATCGGCTCCCGACTGCATGGCATCGGCGAAGGGTTGGCCGATGACATCAGAACCCTGGAACTGGGCACCGAAAACGGTGAAGTAGGAAACCAGGACCGCCACCACCACGCCAGCAAAACCGACGGACAAGCCCAGGCGTCGACGCAGGCGGGCGCGCGCGGCCTGCACAGACTCACGCTGCACCTTGGCGGCTGCGGCGGTGGTGGAACGGTCGAGCACGATAGCCATCACGACGATGGCGAGGCCGGCCTGAAATGAGGTACCGACGTCCAACTTCTGCAGTGATTGCACGACCACCTGCCCCAGGCCGGGCGCATCGATGAGGGCGGCAATGGTGACCATGGAGAGTGCCGCCATGATGGTCTGGTTCACACCGACCACGATGGTGCGCTTGGCCTGCGGCAACTGCACCTTGCGCAGCAACTGCCAGCGCGTGGTACCCAGCGAGGTGCCGGCCTCCACGGTGACCGTGGGGACATCGCGAATGGCAACTGCGGTGATGCGCAAGGCGGGCGGAATGGCATAGATGAGGGTGACGATGGTGGCCGAGGCCGGGCCGATCAGGAAGAAGAGCGCCACGGGCATCAGGTAGACGAAGGTGGGCATGACCTGCGCGAAGTCAAGGAAGGGCGTCATCACCTTCTCGAAGCGCGGGAAGAGGCCGGACAGGATGCCAAGCGGTATGCCGATGGTCAGTGCGATGACAACTGCTGCGATGACCAGTGCCAGTGTGTCCATGGACTCGGTCCAGAAGCCAAGCGCGCCCAGCACGTAGAAGCCGACGCCGGCCAGTGCCGCAACCCGCCAGTTCGCAGTGGCATACACCACCCAGCTGACGATGGCGATGACGCCCAGCCACCCCAGCAGCGGGAACTGGTGGCCAGCGGGAGGCTGCGACAACAGGCTCTGCAGCGCCGCGACGAAGCCGTCGATGCCGTTGCGGATACCCTCCACGACATCCGACATGATCGGGTTGGTGTTGCGATTGGCGTCGATGGAGTCCATGCCATTGCTCAACCAGGTGTGGAAAGGCGTGAGGCTGGAACGGTCGAGCGGGAAGGTCCAGTTGCCTGCGAACAGACGCCCGAGCACCACCCACAGCACCAGCAGCAGCCCCAACTGCGGGCCACGTCGGGTACGCACACGCTCGAGCATCGACATCAGCCCTGCGCCCCCGCAATGACGGACAGGATCTCCTCGGCCGAGACGACACCCAGCAGAGCACCGTCATCCATCACGCGCACCGGCCCGTCGAGGTCAAGGACGGTGCGGGCCGCGTCACGGATGACCATGTTGGCAGGCAGCGCTGGCCCCTGAAGTTCGGCATCGCTGGTAGCGGGGCGAGCGATCCAGCGCAGCGTGAGTACGTGCGACTTGGGGAAGTCGAGAACGAAATTGGCCACATAGTCGTCAGCGGGGCTGGCGATGAGTTCCTCGGGCGTGCCCACCTGTACCAGACCGCCGTCCCGCATGATGGCGATGCGATCACCCAGGCGCAGCGCCTCATGGATGTCGTGGGTGATGAAGACCATGGTCTTGCCCACCTCCTCATGGAGGCGGATCACCTCGGTCTGCATGTCACGACGGATGAGCGGGTCGAGCGCACTGAACGGCTCGTCGAAGAACATGACCGCGGGGTCCGAGGCCAGAGCACGTGCCAGGCCCACGCGCTGTTGCATGCCACCCGAGAGCTGTTCCGGGTAGGCCTGTTCGTAGCCCTGCAACCCCACCAGGCCCACGACCTCTTCGGCGCGCGCGTAACGCTGCTCCTTCTTGATGCCGTTGATCTCGAGGCCGAAGGCCACGTTGTCGATGACGCGACGATGCGGGAGCAAACCGAAATGCTGGAAGACCATGGAGAACTTGGTGCGTCGGATCTCACGCAGGCGCGCGGCGTCGGCGTGCAGCACATCCTCGCCCTGAATGAGCACTTCACCGGCCGTGGGCTCGATGAGCCGCGTCATGCACCGCACCAACGTGGACTTGCCGGAGCCGGAGAGGCCCATCACGACGAAGACCTCGCCCTCGCCGACATCGAATGAGACATCACGGACGGCTGCGGTGGCGCCGGTCTTCTTGCGCAGTTCGGAGCGGGAGAGCATGGCGTCGGGACTGTTCACGATGGCTTCCGGATTGGGCCCGAAGACCTTCCAGAGATTGCGCACCGAGATAGTCGTCGTCATGCCGTGGCCCCTTCCGATGCGAACCAGCCGGAGCGTGCCGGTGTCGTATTGCGCCAAATGTGTTTCGCTTCGAGATACTCGTGGAGTCCATCCACGCCGAGTTCCCGTCCGAAGCCTGACTGCTTGAAGCCGCCCCACTCCGCTTCGGG
>JAJXSV010000105.1 GCA_021784375.1 Actinomycetes bacterium
GGCGGCATCCGCAGCACCAAGGACGCACTCAGGATGCTCGTGCTGGTGAACGAGGTCACCGGTGGCGACTGGCTGACTCCGAGCCTCTTCCGCATCGGCGCCTCGACGCTGCTCAACGACCTGCTGCAGCAGCGCCAGCGCATGCGTGATGGCTCCTACTCCGGACCCAACTACGTGACGGTGGACTGAGATGGCTCGCATCGAGTACGCACCCGCGCCCGAGTCGCGCGCAGTGGTGAGGCTGCACGCGCAGTACGGCCTCTTCATCGACGGCGAGTTCGTGGAGCCGGTGGCCGGCGAGTACTACCCCACCATCAACCCCGCCGATGAGTCAGCGCTGGCCCTGGTGGCGGAGGGCACGGAGCCCGACGTCGATCGCGCAGTTCGCGCGGCCCGCCGCGCCTTCACCCGGTGGTCGCGGCTGAGCGGTGCGGAGCGCGCCAAGTACCTCTACCGGATCGCGCGGATCCTGCAGGAGCGCGCACGCGAGTTCGCAGTGCTGGAATCGCTCGACAACGGCAAGCCCATCAAGGAGTCGCGCGACGTCGACATCCCCTTGGTGGCCGCGCACTTCTTCCACTACGCGGGCTGGGCGGACAAGCTCGAGTACGCCGGCTTCGGGCCCAACCCACGGCCCGTCGGGGTCGCCGGACAGGTCATCCCCTGGAACTTCCCCCTGCTCATGCTGTCGTGGAAGATCGCGCCGGCGCTGGCGTGCGGCAACACCGTGGTGCTCAAACCCGCACAGACGACACCGCTCACAGCACTGCTCTTCGCCGAGGTGTGCCAGCAGGCCGGCCTCCCGGCGGGCGTCGTGAACATCGTGACCGGCCACAACGGGACCGGCGCGGCGGTCGTGGCCCACAAGGGTGTCGACAAGGTCGCCTTCACGGGCTCCACCGCAGTCGGACGACGGATCGCTGAGTCCGTGGCCGGGACCAGCAAGCGCGTGACGCTCGAGCTGGGTGGGAAGGGCGCCAACATCGTGTTCGACGATGCCCCCATGGACCAGGCGGTCGAGGGCATCGTGAACGGCATCTACTTCAACCAGGGCCACGTGTGCTGCGCGGGCTCGCGCCTGCTCGTCCAGGAGTCCGTGGCCGAAGAGGTGGTGGTGCGCCTGAAGCGCCGCATGGGCACGCTCCGGGTCGGCGACCCGCTGGACAAGAACACGGATGTCGGCGCCATCAACTCGGCAGCGCAGTTGGCGCGCATCAGCGAGCTCAGCGCAACCGGCGACACCGAGGGTGCCGAGCGATGGAGCGCCGATTGCGCCTTGCCCGACAAGGGTTTCTGGTTCGCCCCCACCATCTTCACCGGCGTCTCGCAGGCCCATCGGATCGCCCGCGAGGAGATCTTCGGCCCCGTGCTCTCCGTGCTCACCTTCCGCACGCCGTCGGAGGCCATCGAGAAGGCGAACAACACGCAGTACGGGCTCGCTGCTGGCATCTGGACGGAGAAGGGCTCGCTCATCCTGAGGATGGCGAACGAGCTTCGCGCGGGCATCGTCTGGGCGAACACCTACAACAAGTTCGATCCAGCGAGCCCCTTCGGCGGCTACAAGGAATCGGGCTACGGGCGCGAGGGCGGCAGACAGGGCCTCGCCGGCTACCTGGAGGCGGATCACATATGAGCCGCATCGACGTGCGCAAGACCTACAAGCTGTACATCAACGGCGCCTTCCCGCGCAGCGAGAGCGGGCGCTCCTACGAAGTGCTCGACGCCAAGGGGCGCTTCGTGGCGAATGCCGCGCTGGCCTCGCGCAAGGACGCGCGTGACGCCGTCGTCGCCGCACGCAAGGCGTTCACGGGGTGGTCGCACGCCAACGCCTACCTGCGCGGCCAGATCGTGTACCGCATCGCCGAGGTCATGGAGTCGCGCCGTGCGCAATTCGTGTCCGACCTGATCGTGAGCGAGGGGCTCACGGAGGCGCGCGCCAACCGCGCCGTCGACGCCGCCATCGACCGCATCGTCTGGTACGCGGGCTGGGCGGACAAGCTGCCAGCGGTGCTGGGCAACGCCAATGCCGTCTCCGGCCCCTACTTCAACTTCTCCATCCCGGAGCCGAGCGGCGTCATCGCGGTGGTCGCCCCGGAGGACTCCTCCCTGCTGGCGCTGGTGTCCGTCGTCATCCCCGTCATCGTCGCCGGCAACACCTGTGTCGTCATCAGCTCGCGGACGCGGCCGCTCCCGGCGGTCACCTGGGCCGAGTGCCTGGCCACCTCGGACGTGCCCGCGGGCGTCGTGAACCTCCTCACCGGTGACCGCATGGAGATCGCCCCCTGGCTGGCCTCGCACCGCGACGTCGACGGCATCGACCTGAGTGGCGTCGCAGATGCCGAGCTGGCGCGCACGCTGGAGGCGGCCGCCGCCGGCAACCTCAAGCGCTTCGCGCGACCCGACGCCGAGGAGGACTGGGCGGTGCGCCCGAACCTGCGACGGCTGAGCCGATTCATCGAAACCAAGACCGTCTGGCATCCGATAGGGGTATGACATGGTGACCGCAATCTGCTTCCTGCAAATCGACGTGGACAAGATCAACGAGGCGGGCAGCGCCATCAGCAACCTGGCGGGCGTGCAGTCCGTCTACTCGGTGACGGGCTCCATCGACCTCATCGCCATCGTCGAGGTGCGCAATCACGAGGAGGTCGCGCGGGTCGTCACCGACGGCATCGCCAAGGTGCCGGGAGTGCAGTCCACGGAGACGCACATCGCATTCCGCACCTACCGCAATGGTGACATCGAGGCCGCCTTCTCGATCGGTCTCGACTAGCACCAGCGCACGGCGCCATCGCGCGAGCGGACCGGCGCCGCATACCCGTGGGGGTGTGTCCGCGGGGCCTAGGGCCCAAAAGGCCAGCATTGACAAGGCTCATGTGTCACTTGTCACGACGAAAGCACCGCTGGACCCGGTGAACGGTCGGGCCCACGGCAATTAGACTTCGAAGGTCCACTCCAAGGAGGTTGAGCGTGGCCAGCGGGACGCTCTACCGCGGACGTGAAGGCATGTGGTCCTGGGTGGCCCATCGCATCACGGGTGTCGCGGTCTATCTGTTTCTTCTCGTGCACGTCCTCGACACCGCACTCGTGCGTGTCGATGCGAACCTGTACGACGCCGTCATCGCGTCCTACAAGACGCCCATCGTCAACCTGCTCGAGGTCGGGTTGGTGGCCGCCGTGCTGTACCACGCACTCAACGGCATCCGCGTGATCCTCGTCGACTTCTGGAGCAAGGGGCCGCGCTACCAGCGCCTCATGCTCTGGGTCGTCATGGTGATCTGGTTCGTCCTCATGGTCCCGGGCGCCTTCTTCATGCTGCGCCACACCGTCGAGAAGATGTTTGGAGCCTGATCATGAGCCTCGAAACCTTCACCGCTCCGCGCGGCCGCAGCAAGCAACGCACCAACTTCGAGATGCTGTCATGGCTGTTCATGCGGGTCTCCGGCGTCGTGCTCGTGTTCCTCGTCATCGGGCACCTCGTGATCATGAACATCCTCGACGGCGGTGTGCAGCGCATCAACTTCGGCTTCGTCGCCGGTCGCTGGGCCAGCCCCTTCTGGCAGATCTGGGACCTGCTGCAGTTGTGGCTCGCCATCATCCACGGCACCAACGGCCTGCGCACCATCATCGCCGACTATGCGCCTTCGGCGCCTGGACGCCAGGTCCGTTTCTGGCTGCACACGGTGCTGATCGTCTCCGCCTGCTTCGTGCTCTTCGCCGGCACGCTCGTCATCTTCACCTTCGACCCGACGATTGGCTGACACCATGGTTGAGTTCCACAAGTTCGACGTCATCATCGTCGGTGCCGGCGGCGCCGGCATGCGTGCGGCCCTCGAGTCCGGTACGCGTGCGCACACCGCCGTCCTCACCAAGCTCTACCCCACGCGCTCGCACACCGGCGCCGCGCAGGGTGGCATGTGTGCCGCCCTCGCGAACGTCGAGGAGGACAACTGGGAATGGCACACCTTCGACACCGTCAAGGGTGGCGACTACCTCGTCGACCAGGATGCCGCCGAGATCATGTGCAAGGAGGCCATCGACTCGGTCATCGACCTCGAGAAGATGGGGCTGCCCTTCAACCGCACGCCCGAGGGTCGCATCGACCAGCGCCGCTTCGGCGGGCACACGCGCAACCACGGTGAGGCCGCGGTGCGCCGCGCCTGCTACGCCGCCGACCGCACCGGACACATGATCCTGCAGACGCTGTACCAGAACTGCGTCAAGCAGGGCATCGAGTTCTTCAACGAGTTCTACGTCCTCGATGTGCTCCTCGACGAGACCTCGGGCACTCCTCGCGCCGCCGGCGCAGTGGCCGTCGAGCTCTCGACCGGCAAACTGCACGTCTTCCACGCCAAGTCCGTGGTGTTCGCGACGGGCGGCTACGGCAAGGTGTTCAAGACCACCTCGAATGCCCACACGCTCACCGGCGATGGGGTGGCCGCGGTGTACCGCAAGGGCCTCCCCCTCGAGGACATGGAGTTCTTCCAGTTCCACCCGACCGGACTGGCCGGCCTCGGCGTGCTCCTCACCGAGGGCGCCCGCGGCGAAGGCGGCATCCTGCGCAACGCCAGCGGCGAGCGCTTCATGGAGCGATACGCACCGACCATCAAGGACCTGGCGCCGCGCGACATGGTGTCACGCTCGATGGTGCTCGAGGTGCGCGAGGGCCGCGGCGCCGGGCCCCACAAGGACTACGTCTACCTCGACCTCACGCACCTGCCCAAGGAACTCATCGAGGAGAAGCTGCCGGACATCACCGAGTTCGCCCGCACCTACCTCGGCGTGGACCCGGTGACGGAGCTGGTGCCGGTGTTCCCCACGGCGCACTACGCCATGGGCGGCATCCCGACCAACGTCAATGCGGAGGTCCTGCGCAGCAACACGGACATCGTCCCCGGCCTCTACGCCGCCGGTGAGTGCGCCTGCGTGTCAGTGCATGGCGCCAATCGCCTCGGCACCAACTCGCTGCTCGACATCAACGTCTTCGGCCGCCGCGCCGGCATCGCCGCCTCCACCTACGCCAAGGACGCCGAGTGGCCGACGCTGCCGGAGCACCCGGAGGGCATGGTTGCCGACCTCCTGACCCGCCTGCGCAACTCCAACGGCAGCGAGCGCGTCTCGCAGCTGCGCAAGGAGATGCAGGAGACGATGGACATGAACGCGCAGGTCTACCGCAACGAGGAGACGCTGACCAAGGCGCTCAACGACGTGCGTGCGCTCAAGGAGCGCTACCGGAACGTCGCCATCCAGGACAAGGGCGCCCGCTACAACACCGACCTGCTGGAGGCGGTCGAGCTGGGCTTCCTGCTCGACCTCGCCGAGGCGCTCACCTACTGCGCGGTGAATCGCAAGGAGTCCCGCGGCGGGCACGCCCGCGAGGACTACCCGACCCGCGACGACGTGAACTTCCTCGCGCACAGCATGCTCTACAAGCAGGAGGACGGTTCGCTGCGGCTGGATTCGAAGCCCGTCACCATCACCCGCTACCAGCCGATGGAGCGTAAGTACTGATGTCCACGCTAGAACACGCACCTGCTGAGATCCCCGCGCCGGTCGCGATCGACGTCACGTTCCGCATCCGCCGCTACAACCCCGAGATCGACAGCGAGCCGCATTGGGAGGACTACGTCGTCCCCTGCTTCCCGACCGATCGCATCCTCGACGGCCTGGCCAAGGTCAAGGCCGACGTCGATGGCACACTCACCTTCCGACGCTCGTGCGCGCATGGCATCTGCGGCTCGGATGCCATGCGCATCAACGGCCGCAACCGCTTGGCCTGCAAGACGCTGGTGAAGGACTTCGAGGTCGGCAAGCCGATCACCGTCGAGGCGCTCAAGGGCCTGCCCCTGGAGAAGGACCTGGTCGTCGACATGGAGCCCTTCTTCAAGTCCTTCCGCGACGTCATGCCCTTCCTCATCACCGACGGCCGGCCCGCGCCCACCAAGGAATGGATCCAGTCGGCCGAGGACCGCGCCATCTTCGATGACACCACGAAGTGCATCCTCTGCGCCGCCTGCACCACCTCGTGCCCGGTGTTCTGGACCGACGGCCAGTACTTCGGGCCGTCCGCGATCGTGAACGCCCATCGCTTCATCTTCGACTCGCGCGACACGGCTGCTGCGCAGCGCCTGGAGATCCTCAACGACAAGGAGGGTGTGTGGCGCTGCCGCACGACCTTCAACTGCACCGATGCCTGCCCGCGCGGCATCGAGGTCACGAAGGCCATCCAGGAAGTGAAGCGCGCCCTCATCATGCGCTAGCGATGGTGCATCGGCACTCGCGGAAGGCTCGGCTCCGGCCGGGCCTTCCGCATTCCCGGCCCCACGTCGGTTCCCACGCAATTCGTCGACGATTCGCCTTCTCCCCCATCGAGCGCACGCGTACTCTGGAAAGGCAGTCGGGCCACGACCGCCCGGCCAGAGGTGATGACCATGCGCGCTCCCCGCTTCATCCATCAGCACAAGTTCGACCTGGCAGCGGATGCGCTGCTCATCTCGTCTGGTCTGTTCGCGGTAGTCACCTCCATCGGCCTCACCGTGCTGTGGGTGTCCGGGCACCTTCCGGTCACGGAGGACACCCCCGTCGACGACTCCACGACCTCCGCATTCGCCGCCGTGCTCTCGCTCTTCATGCTGCTCGTGGGCCTGGTCCTGGGGCCCGCGCTCGCCTGGGTCAATCACGGGCACGTGCTGCGCTGGCGCCTCATCGTCGCGCCCCTGGCAGCCTCCTTCGTGGTCTCCCTCATCGTGGTCGGGCTCTCCCTCATCGCCTCAGGGATCCAGTACCTGCTCACCCCCCTGTCGGCCGAGGAGTTCACGGGCGCCATCGTGATCCTCGTCATCGTCGCCATCCTGTTCG
>JAJXSV010000106.1 GCA_021784375.1 Actinomycetes bacterium
TACTGGATGTTCCGCCTCATGATCGGTCTCGGCATGATCGCCGTGCTGTGGGCGCTGTGGTTGCTGTGGATGATTCGCGGCGGTCGCGAGCCCAAGGGCAAACTGGTGTACCGCAGCGCAGTGTGGATGACCTTCGCTCCCTTGTTCGGTATCTCCGCGGGTTGGATCTTCACAGAGATGGGTCGCCAGCCCTGGATCGTGTTCGGCCAGATGATCACGGCCCAAGGTGTTTCGCCGGTGATCACGAGCTTCGATGTCATCGTCTCGATGGTGATCTTCACCCTCCTGTACGGCGTCCTGGCAGTCATTGAAATGGGACTGTTGACCAAGACCATCAAGCAGGGTCTGCCCGAAGCCTCCGACGTCAAGGTCGTCGAGGGCAACCAGCCGCTGACCTTCGCATACTGAGGTGATTGCCATGTCATACGAAACCCTGCAAACCATCTGGTTCATCCTCATCGCCGTCCTCTGGGTCGGCTACTTCGTGCTGGAGGGCTTCGACTTCGGTGTCGGCATCCTGCTGCGCACGATCGGCAAGTCGGAGGCGGAGCGCCGTGCACTCGTCACCACGCTCGGTCCCTTGTGGGACGGCAATGAGGTGTGGCTGCTCGTCGCCGGCGGCGCCACCTTCGCTGCTTTCCCCGAGTGGTACGCCACGCTCTTCAGTGGCTTCTACCTGCCGCTCTTCCTCATCCTCTTCGGCCTCATCATCCGCGGTGTGGCCTTCGAGTACCGCAGCAAGCACGGCGATGCCGTGTGGCGTCAGCGCTGGGACTGGGCGATTTTCGTCGGTTCCTTCCTGCCCTCGCTGTTGTGGGGCGTGGCCTTTGCCAACCTGGTACGCGGCACCGAGGTGGTGCAGCAGGCCAACACCGGCTTCCTCTACACCGGTGGCTTCTGGGCGTTGCTCAACCCCTTCGCGCTGCTCGGCGGTCTGGTGACACTCACCTTGTTCATGACGCACGGCGCGATCTTCGTCAGCCTCAAGACCGACGGTGACATCCGCTACCGTGCCCGCGAACTGGCCGTGAAGATCGGCCTGGTCGCGGCCGTGCTGGCAGTGGTGTTCCTGCTCTGGGCGCAGATGGCCTACAGCAACAACAGCTGGACCTGGGTCACCGTGCTGCTCGCGGCCGTGTGCTGGTTGGGTGGCATTGCCATGGTGCGTGCCGGGCGCGAGGGCTGGTCGTTCACGCTCAGTGCACTCACACTGGCGCTGGCCGTGATCTCGCTCTTCGGCATGCTCTACCCCAACCTCATGCCGAACATCGACCGCTCGCTCGTCGGTCTCACCATCCACAACGGATCCTCCAGTGAGACGACGTTGAAGATCATGACCGTGGTGGCTGTGGTGATGACGCCCATCGTCCTGCTCTACCAAAGCTGGACCTACTGGATCTTCCGCAAGCGCATCACAGCCGCACAAATCCCGAACCCGGAAGCAGGGATTCTGGACGGGGTGCACTAGGAGGGCTTCATTAGTCTTGCCGCATGCGTCCACTCGATCCTGAGCTGATCAAACGCTCGGGGGCGATCAAAGGGGCAATTGCGACAACCGTGTTCACGGGGCTCGTGTCAGCAGCCGCGTCGGTCGTCCAGGCCGCCGCGGCTGCTGCGGTTATCAGCCGCGCCTTCCTTGAGCACCAGCCCGTCTCCTCACTGACGACGCAACTGGTGGC
Organism: Actinomycetes bacterium; assembly: GCA_021784375.1. The sequence goes on from JAJXSV010000106.1 coordinate 1,680, forward strand.
CTTCGCCGTGGCCTGGTTCGTTCGCTCCACCGCCAACACCATCCAGGATGTGTGGGCACGTCGATCCGGCCTTCGCGCCGTCGCCGCGCTGCGCCACGACCTGGCCTCCGCCTACGGGCGCAGCGACGCGGCGCCGGAGGCCATGTTCCCGCTCCTGAGTCGCGGCATCGATGCGCTCGAGGTCTACGTGGCGCGTTATCTGCCGCAGTTGGTACTCGCCATCCTGGTGCCTGCGGGCCTGGGCGCGTGGATCCTGCGCAATGACCTGTGGACGGCCGTCGTCCTGGTCATCACCATCCCCCTGATCCCCGTCTTCATGGCGCTCATCGGCTGGTTCACGGACAGCGCCATCACCAAGCAGTGGTCATCGGTCAGCCGCATCACCGAGGTGGTCACCGACCTCTTCACCGGTCTCCCGGATCTGCTGATCTTCGATCGGGCCAAGGCGCAGGCCGAACTCATCCGCAAACTCGGCACTGACGCGACGCACGCCACCATGCGCGTGCTGCGCATCTCCTTCATCTCCTCCTTTGCGCTGGAACTCATCGCCACCATCAGCGTCGCCATCATGGCGCTCGGCATCGGTCTCCGGCTAACCAGCGGGCACATCGACCTGGAGACGGGCTTGATGATTCTCATCCTCGCCCCGGAGGTTTACCTGCCGCTGCGACAGGTCGGGACACAGTTCCATGCGGCCGTCGAAGGCATGGAGGCGTGGAATCAGGCGCAGCCCATGCTGGCGCGACAGCGCAGGTCAGGGGAGCAGCTCGATGCGCCCTTGAAGTCGTTGAAGTTGCGCGACCTCAGCTTCGGATACGGCAGCGCCCTCACCGCTCCTGTCACGGCCAAGCTCAAGCGCGGCACCATCACCACCATCACCGGCCACAGCGGTGTCGGCAAGTCCACGCTGCTGCGCACCCTGGCCGGCCTCATCGAGCCGGTGTCCGGTGAGGTGACGGTCGCGGGACACTCCGTGCACGCCCTCGATGAACGTGCCTGGTTCGACCGCGTCGGCTATGTGCCACAGGATCCCTGGCTGGGACACGGCAGCTTGCGCGATGCCCTCACGAGCGGCCGTCAGGCCACTGATGAACAGTGCCGGGCCGCCCTGGCAGCAGTGGGCCTACAGGAACTCCCCCTTGACGCCCGCATCGACGACCTCAGTGGCGGATTCTCCGTGGGCCAGCGCCGTCGCGTCGCGCTCGCGCGGTACCGCCTGCGCAATTGCGACATTCTCTTGCTCGACGAACCCACGGCCGCCGTGGACGCCGAAAGCGAGGCTGCCATTCTGCGCCTGCTCGAGGAGTGGCGGGCACAGGATGCCATCGTGGTGGTGGTGGCACACCGCCAGGCGTTGGTGAAAGCGGCCACCCAGGTGCTGCACCTGGAGCGAGCCCGATGAAGCGCACCCTGCTCGCCATCGCTGCCGCTGCCGCCACCTTCGCCTCGGCCATCGGTCTGGTCACGACGGGCGCCTGGCTCATCAGCGAAGCCGCACTGCGTCCACCGCTGCTTACGCTGGAGGTGGCGATCGTCTCGGTGCGAGCATTCGGCATCTCCCGCGGCTCCTTCCGCTGGGTGGAGAGAGTGGTCTCCCACGACTCCGCGCTGCACGAAACCGTGGAACGCCGCACCCAGCTGTGGGTCGCGCTCGCCAAGGCTGGTCCGCGAGGTGCCTGGGGACTGCGCACGGGCGATGCCATCACCCGTGTCATGCAGGACGCGGAACTGCTGCAGGACCGCATCACGCGTGTCATCGTTCCTGCCGCGGCGGCCATCGTCACCGCGATCGGTGCGATGTTGCTGCAACTGCACCTGCAGTCACTGGCTGCACTCTGCTTCTTCGCGGCCTTCATCGTGGCCGGGATCATCGTGCCCGCCTTGGCACACCGCATCGAATTCGCGGCCGCTCGCAGGGCGCTCGACGAGCGCGCGCTTATGAATTCCCGACTTTCCGCCTTCGTCCAGCATCGTGATGAGATGCGGGTGCTCGGCATTATCGACGCCAGCCTGCTGGAGGTGGCGGCCGCCGATGCCCGTCGCGTGACCATTGAGACCCGGGCGGCGCTACTCTCCGGGCTCACCCAGTGGGCCGCAATGTTGGCAAGCGGCCTGGCCGTAGTCGGTGGCTTGCTCGCAGCCATCCCCGCGGTGCTCAACGGGTCATTGCAGGGACCGCATCTGGCGGTGGTGGCGCTTCTGCCGTGGTCGGCGAGTGAGGTCATCACAGCGTTGGCGCTGGCCGCGACCGCACTGGTGCGCGTGCGTTCGGCACAGGCCCGACTCGAGGGCATCGAACAAATGGAAGCACCGATCCCAGCCGTGGAGCGTCACGGCAACGCCGGCCTTTTCCTTCGCAATCTGACGGTGCGCTGGCGGGACAGTGATGTCGTGCATGCCATCTGTCTGGACGTACCGCGCGGGCAGCGCGTGGCATTGGTGGGACGAAGTGGGGCCGGCAAGTCCAGTGTCATCAGTGCGGTCCTGGGGCTGGTCGAGTACCAGGGCAGTGTCATCGTCGGAGGTGAGGAGGACGGCAGTCGCCGTGCCTCGCTCATCACCGCCGTGCCGCAGGCGCCCCACATCTTCCACACCACCACCCGCGAGAACCTGCGCCTGGCTGCAGGTCCGGTGGAGGACGAGCAGTTGCGTCGGGTCCTGGACCGCGTGGGCCTGGCACACCTTGACCTCGACCGTGACCTGGCCGTCATGCCGCTGTCCGGAGGCGAGGCCCAGCGTCTGGGGCTGGCCCGGGCGCTCCTGCTCGAGGCGCCCGTCATCGTGCTGGACGAGCCCACCGAGCACCTCGATGAGGAGACGGCGGCAGGCGTCATGGCCACCATCCACGACGAGATCTGGGGGCGCGCCCTGCTCATGACGACCCACCGTCTCACCGATCTGAGGGACTTCGACCGTATCTACATCATCGATGGGGGTTCCATCATGTGTAGCGGCACCTTCGTCGAGTGCCTGATGGGCAGCGAGTGGTTCCGTGAGTCAGTCGAGTGGCGTTTGGACAAAGCGCGGGTGGATTGAGCACCATGGGCTTATGGCCCTACCGTCCAGCAAAGCGCTCCTTGACGCCGTCCTGGACATTTCCAGCGGTGCGACCCTGCGCAGCACCCTGCAGCGCATCGTCGACAACGCGGCCTCACTGACCGACGCCCGGTACGCGGCCATTGCCGTGCGCGGACGCAAGGGCGATGTCGAGGAGTTCGTGTACTACGGCATCGACGACCAAGTGGCCGATGAGATCCCCAATTTCCCGGAAGGCAAAGGTCTGTTCGGGCACATGCTCGAACATCCTGATGTGCTGCGCCTGACGGACATGTCGAAGCACGCATCCTCCGCCGGCCTGCCGCCGGGGCACCCACCCATGCACTCCTTCCTTGGGGCACCGTTGCACGTGGCCGGCACCAAGTTCGGGCAGCTGTACATCACCGAGAAACTCGGCGGCAAGGAATTCACCGAGGAGGACGAGGCGCTGGTGGAGGCCCTCGCCGCTGCCGCCGGGGTGGCCGTCGACAACGCGCGCAGCCGCGAGTTGCGCCAGGCGCTGGCCCTGACGGAGGATCGTGAGCGCATTGCGCGCGATCTGCATGACCTAGTCATCCAGCGTTTGTTTGCAACGGGAATGTCACTTCAGGCGCTCTCTCGCTCCACCCCGTTGGAGGAGGCTGCCAAGGCACGACTGGACGGTGCCATCGACGAACTCGACAAGACGGTGAGGCAGATTCGCCAGACCATCTTCGCGCTGCAGGACAGCAGCCCGGAAGGTTTGCGGGCACGGGTCATCGCGGAGTTCGAGGCCTTCCGCTCCACCTACGACTGCGCTGCCGAACTGGTGTTCCAGGGTCCGGTCGATGCCGCCGTGCCCGAACGCGTCATGACGCATGCCGTGGCAGTGGTGCGCGAGTTGCTCTCCAATGTGGCCAAGCATTCGCATGCACCCGAGGTCGATGTGCTCGTGAAGGTGGTGGGCGACGAACTCACCGTCACTGTCACGGACAATGGGGTGGGCTTCTCCGAGCCTCCGCACCGCCGGGGACTGGCCAATGTGGCGCGTCGTGCCGAGGCCTACAGCGGGCTCTTCACCATTGAACCGGTGGAGCCGCGCGGCACGCGTGCCCGCTGGTCCGTGTTCCTACCCATGCCGGCCGCCAACTGACGCTGACAACACAAATGCCCCCGCCGCTGGCGAGGGCATTTGCGGTTGCTCGTTACATGGAGGCGCGGAGTCCGAGACGCACGGCGAGGGCCGCGGCCTGAGTGCGGCGCTCCAGACCCAGCTTGGCGAGGAGTGAGGACACGTAGTTCTTCACCGTCTTCTCGGCAAGCGACATGCGCTCGGCGATCTGGCGATTGGTGAGCCCTTCACCGATGAGTTCGATGACGCGGCGCTCCTGATCGGTGAGATCGTCGAGTTCCGCAGCCGCCGAGCCGGCCTTGCGCAGCCGCGAGCGCACACGCTCGGCAGCATGGGCATCGAGCGTGGAGTCGCCGCGGGCGATGATGCGGATGGTGTTGAGCAGTTCATCGCCCTTGATGTCCTTGAGCGCATAACCACCGGCACCGGCGATGATCGCACCCAGCAGGGCCTCATCATCGGCGTACGAGGTGAGCATGAGGGTGTGGATGTCGGGGTTCATGGAACGGATCTCGCGGCACAACTCGACGCCGCTGCCATCGGGCAGGCGCACATCGAGCACCGCCACCGTCGGCGCCAGTTCGAGGATGGCCTTCAGGGCATCGTGCACGGTGCCCGCATCGCCTACGACTTCGAGATCCGGCTCGGCATTGATGAGTTCGATGAGACCGCGACGAACCACTTCGTGGTCGTCGACGATGAACACTCTGACGGTCATGGGGCCTCCTGGTGCGTGCAGTAGGGCATTCTTCCCTAACTTTTACCTGCCGCGCACCTATGCCGGACCTGCGGGCAGAGCGGGCGACGGGAATCGAACCCGCGCTTGAGGCTTGGGAAGCCGCCGTGATGCCATTTCACTACGCCCGCGCGTTCCGGCACGCCGGAATCTGTGCCGAAGCCTAGCCGTATCCTCTGACC
>JAJXSV010000107.1 GCA_021784375.1 Actinomycetes bacterium
GGCCGGATGGACGGCGGCCATCTCCAGCAGGCGGCTCGTCCCCTCGTCCTTGCCGGCGCCACCGGCGATGAAGAGGTTCACCTTGCGCGGGTGCGCATGGCTGATGCGATCGAAGACCTCGGCCAGTTCGAGCAGGCCCTTGTAGGGCTTGATGGCGCCGAGGACGAGCGACACCTGCTCGTTGGGGCCGAAGCCCAGTTGGGCGCGAGCACCGGCCCGTGAGAAGCGCTCCGAGTAGTAGCCCTGGTAGCCGGGGTGCTCGACGCGCACCACCTTCTCCGCGGGCACCGTGAAGTGGCCGGCCGCGGCAGCGATGGAATGCGGGTTCATGATGTGCACCATCTCGGCGCGTTCACACATGATCTCGCGCAGGCGCACCTCGAGGTCCTCGTGCACCGATTCATGCGGCAGGACGTTGTGCATGGTCCAGACCAAGCGGACGCCCTGCTGCTGCATCGCGTCCAGCGAGCGCTCGAAGGCGCCCACGCGCTTCTGCGCCTCCTCCCGCGTGCTCGCGCCTGCGAGGACGACATTGAGCCAGTGGAGATGCCATACCCGCTGGTCGACATGCGCTGCGGAGCGCAGCAACCGCACCGCCTCGCCATGCTGTTGCGCCCCCATGGTCGCGATGTCGTGCTCGGGCATCTGCATCATGAGCAGTTGCTGGTACGGATTGCCCACGAAGTGCGGCGAGTACACCCAGGCCGAGGCCTCGCGGTTGGGGTGCACGGTGATCGCCTGTTGCATGCTCCAGCGGCGCTCCAGGCCGCGCTTCTGCGGGAGCCGGTCGTCGAAGATCATGCGTGCACCGCCTTCTCGGCGAAGCGCCGTTCCGCTTGCTCATAGGCGGCCACGAAGTTGCGGCCGTTGGCGGACCAGGTGCGCTCGCGGCGCACCCACTCCGCCGCGTTGCGCACGCGCTGCTCGGTACCCGCGACATCGAGGAAGCACTGCGCAGCCACACGCGCAAGGTCCGCAGGGTCCTCCGCGCGGTAGCTGAGTCCGCGCGGAGCGCCCTCATCGTCGACGATCTCCACCAGGGCGGGAAGGTCCGAGACGAGCAGCGGGATGTCCATCGCCATCGCCTCGAAGGGCTTCATGGGTGAGACCAGGCGCCCGGCCCGCTCGTTGGTGCGGGGGATCACGAAGAGGTCGATCTGCGCGTAGTAGTGCGAGACCTCCTCGAAGGGGATCGAGCCCGTGAACACGACGTCGTCGGCGACGTTGAGCTTCCTGGCGAGCGCCTCGAGCTCGGCGCGCCGCGCGCCGTCGCCCACGAGCAGGGCCTTGGCCGGGATGCCCTGCTGCTTGAGCAGCGGCACGGCCCGGATCATGGCCTCCTGGCCCTCGCGCGGGTGCGAGAGGTTGCTCACGTAACCGATGACCTTGGCCCCGGTGAGCCCGAGCTGGGCGCGGAGCTCCTCATCGCGGACCTCAGGCGAGAAGCGGTCGATGTCGACGGCGTTGGGGATGCCCGTCACCTTGTCCACCGGGACCTTGTGCTGCTCGACGATCTCGTCACGCATGGGGCCGGACAACGTCACCACGTAGTCGGCCGCGTGCATGCAGCGGCCCTCGGTGGCGTGGCGCTGGTGGAAGTAGGGCGCGGACTCCATGTAGCGCTTGTCGCTCGTCCAGGTGGTCTCGAAGAAGGAGCGCACCTCGTACATCCACGGGATCCCGTACCACTCGGCGACCGCGCGACCGACGAGTGCGGTCTCGAAGCCGCGATGGCCGGAGCCGATGTGCAGGACGGTGGGGCGGAACTCGAGCACGAACCTCGCGAGCGCCGTGGCCGCGAGGTCGAGGTACTCGTTGACGGCCATCCCGGAGAGATGGGCGTTCGGGAGCAGGTGGCTGTACGTGATGTCGTCGACAGTGACCTCGGCTGGAGCGTCCTCGACCTTGATGACGGCCGGGAAGCCGGGCATGGTCACCGCGACGATCGTGGTACCCGTGCCCTTCACCGAGCGCAGGGTCTCATGGCTGCGCGTGCAGAACCCGTTGTGCAGGTAGGGCGCCGACTCCTTGGCCAGGTAGAGCACGCGGCGCTCCGTGGGCCGTTCGATGACCACGGGTGCGGGGATGCCGACCGAGGGCATCCACGCTGGATGCACCTCGAGCACGCGCCCGCGCAGGCTCTCCGCGCGCTTGATGTCGTTGGGCTGGCGCGAGATCCGCGCGAGCCGATCGGCCAGGCGGCAGGCCGCGTCGAAGTCACCGACCTTGCCGTAGGCGCTCACCAGGACCCGCGCGCTGCGCGCCAGTGGGTACTCGTGCTGCACGTGAGGGGACAGGGCGCGGATGACGCCTTCCCAGTCCTCCTTCGAGACATGCGCCCGCGCCACGGCGAGACGGGGCATGCCGAGCAGGACGCGGACGGCGTTGGTGAACGTGCGACGGATCGAGGGCCAGGCCTGCCGGAGGAGGCGGATGCGACCGTCCGACCTGAGGCGTTCGAGGAAGGCTCTCCACTTGGCCCTGACACGACGCATCCGGCTGTCCTCCTCGGTGGGGCTTGGCTCCACGGCGGGCTTCCCTGTCGCGCTCCGCACGCGCCTGCGCGAGCCGCCGAGCCGTTACCCCTTAGCCTATTTGCCGAAGCGACCCCCGTGGCGCAGACCGGGGAAGGGAAATCATGACGGACAACAACGAGACCTTCGACGAGAACGTGTGGGCGGCGAACCGTCCGCAGGAGCGGCTGGTGTGGATCGACTGTGAGATGACCGGCCTCGACGTCGCGCGCGACGTGCTGGTCGAGATCGCTGTCATCGTCACCGAGGCCGACCTCACGCCGCTCGACGAGGGCATCGATGTCGTCATCCATGCCACACCGGAGCAGTTGTCGTCCATGGACCCCTTCGTCGTGAACATGCACACGGAGTCGGGGCTGCTGCCGCTCATCGCCGACGGCGTCGACGTGGCGGTCGCCGAGCAGATGGTGCTCGAGTACGTGAAGCAGCACGTGCCGGAGCCGCGCAAGGCGCCCCTGGCCGGCTCGTCCGTGTACGTCGACCGCGGCTACCTGGCGCGCCAGATGCCGGCCCTCGACGCCCACCTGCACTACCGACTGGTGGACGTCTCCACGGTGAAGGAACTCACCCGACGCTGGTACCCGCGCGTGTACTTCAACTCCCCCAAGAAGGTGGGCGGTCACCGCGCCCTTGGGGACATCCTCGACTCCATCCGCGAGCTGCGCTACTACCGCTCGATGGTCTTCGCCGCCCAGCCCGGACCGGACACCGCCACCGCCAAGGCCGCCAGCAGCAACTTCGTCGGCAAGTAGGCCGCGCCGGCGGGTCCGGCCTGCCGGCTTGGGTCGCTAGCGGGCCGCGTTGAAGTCGTGACCGTTGACGCGTCGGCTCACGCCCGCGTAGTCGAGGTAGGCGGTGATGCCGCCGAGCGCGAATGGCCAGCCGGCACCGATGATCATGGCCAGGTCGATCTGCGCGGCGTCCTCCACCACGCCCTCGTCGAGCATGATCCGGATCTCCTCCGCGAGCGCCACCTCCACGGCAGCCCGGGCCTCCGCTTCGGTCATCGCCGAGGTACCGGCCGCCAAGGCCCGAACCTCGGGCACCACCTCACCCCTGCCATCGAGCACCTTGACGCCCAGACCCACCACCGCGGTGAGGAAGCGTGAGACACGGAAGCGTTCCGGGTACGCACCGTGCATGGTGCCGTTGAGGTGCAACGCCACCTGGGCACCGACGAGGTCGAGCAGCGCGAAGGCGTTCATGGGCAGGCCGAGCCGATCGCTCGCGTGCATCACGGCATCGAGCCGCACCCCTTCGTCGATGAGCCCGAAGAGCACCGACAACTGCCGCAGGAGCAAGCGGTTCACGATGAAGCCCCGCGCGTCAGCGCTGCGCACCGCGGTCTTGCGGAGCTGGCCGGCGAAGGCGAAGGCCGAGGCGAGCGCACGATCGTCGGTGGCTGCCGCGGGGATCACCTCGACGAGCGGCATGCGCGAGACGGGGTTGAAGAAGTGCATCCCCACGACGCGTTCGGGGTGACGCATGCCCGCGCTCATGGCCGTGATGGAGAGGCCCGAGGTGTTGGTGACGACCAGGCAGGTGTCCGACACCACCGCTTCCAGCTGCTCGAAGACCTGGCGCTTCACGGCGGGCTCCTCGAACACCGCCTCGATGACGAAGTCCGAGGCGGCCAGGCTCGACAGCGAATCGGAGACCGAGACGAGCCCCGTGTAGCGGCGCGCCTGGGCCTCGGTCCACTTGCCCCGGCGGACCTCCGACGACGCCAGTTCGGCGATCCGTCCGCGCGTGAGTTCGGCACGCTCCGCGTTCACCTCGACCATGGCGACCGGCAGCTTGGTCCTCGACACGAAGAGCATGGCGATCTGGCTGGCCATCAGGCCACCGCCGACGATGCCGATACGTGCCACGGGCGTGGCCTCGACGCCTTCCGGGATTCCCAACGGCCGCTTGCTGCGCTTCGTGACCAGGTTGAATGCGTAGAGGCTGGCCCGTAGCTCCTTCGAGCCCAAGCAGGAGACGAGCGCGTCGTCTTCCGCCTCGAAGCCCTCATCGCGGGTGCGCGTCCGAGCGCCCGCGATGAGTTCGAGCGCCAAGCCGGGTGCTGGGAAGGCATTGTGCGTCTTGCCCGCGACGAGGGCCCGGCCCCGCGTGATGGCGTCGTCCCATGCGGCGGCCTCGAACTGCGGGCGCGAAACCGTCGTGGAGCCCTCGAGCACGGAGTACGCCCAGGCGATGCCATCGGCGACGAAGGTCGTCGCAGGGAGCACCGCATCGACGACGCCCAAGTCCAAAGCCTCCTGAACCGTCAACATCCGGTTGTTCGACAATGGATGCTCGACGATCACCTTGACGGCGCCAGCCGGTCCCACGAGCCGAGGAAGCAGGTAGCAGCCGCCCCAGCCCGGGACCAGCCCGAGGTGCACCTCCGGCAGGGCGTAGGGACCGCCTGCCGCGCTGGACACCCGGTAGGTGCAGTGGAGTGAGATCTCCAGACCGCCGCCGACAGCGATGCCGTTGAGCAGCGCGAAACTGGGGAACGGCAGCTCGCCGATCCTGCGGAAGGTCGCGTGTCCGGTCTCCGCGACCTGACGCGGGCTGAGGCCAGTCGTCATGATGCCACCGGCGCCGAGGTCGGCCCCGGCACTGAATGAGTAGGGCTTGCTCGTGATGAGGACGGCCCGCAGCTCCTCGCGCTCGATGATGTCGATGGCGTCGGACAGCGACTGCAGGCCCCCCGGACCGAAGGTGTTCGGGCGCTTGGGGTCTGCGCCGTTGTCGAGCGTCAGCAGCGCCCCCCGGCCGAAGCCATCGGGGAAGTCGAAGTAGCGCAGCAGGGACCGGGTGACGACTTCAGTGCTCATCGCTGGTTCTCCCAGATGACGCTCGCGCCCATGCCGAGGCCCACGCACATGGTGGTGAGGCCATAGCGTGCCTGCGGATGTGCGGCGAAGTACTCGACCATGTTGGCCATCAGGCGCACTCCGCTCGAGGCGAGCGGATGGCCCACGGCGATGGCACCGCCGTAGGGATTGACGTGTGCCGCGTCATCCGCGAGCCCGAAGTGCTCGAGGAACGCGAGCACCTGGACGGCGAACGCCTCGTTGATCTCGATGACGTCCATGTCCGCGATGGAGAGCCCGGCCTTGGCCAACGCCTTCTCCGTCGACGGCACCGGGCCGTACCCCATGATCTCCGGTTCGACGCCCACGAACGCGTACGCCACCATGCCCGCACGCGGTGTGGCAGCAAGGTCGGCGGCCCGGCTGCGGCTCATGATGAGGGCGGCGGTGGCGCCGTCATTGAGGCCCGCGGCATTGCCTGCGGTGACTCGGCCGTTGGGGCGGAAGGCTGTCCTCAGCCCGGCCAGGGCGGCGAGCGAGGTGTCCGGCCGCGGGGGTTCGTCCCTCGTGACAAGACCCCAGGCCCCCTCCGCGTCCCGCGCCGCCACCGGCACCAACTGGCGGGCGAAACGGGCTTCCGCATAGGCGGCGGCCGTGCGCTGCTGCGAGCGCAGGGCGAAGGCGTCGGCGCGCTCGCGCGTGATGCCGGGCAGCCGGTCGTGCAGGTTCTCCGCGGTGGCACCCATGTTCAGGGCGTCAGTGGCGACCAGTCGCTCGACCATGAAGCGGGGGTTCACGTGGAAGTTGGAGCTGATGGGGTGCCGACCCATGTGCTCCACACCGCCCGCGATGCCGATGTCGATCATCCCCACCGCGATCTCGGAGCCGATCTGGGTGGTGGCGGTCATGGCACCGGAGCACATGCGATCGACGGCATAGCCGGGCACACTGTTCGGCAGGCCGGCAAGCAACCCGATGGAGCGCCCGAGCGTCACCCCCTGGTCGCCGGTCTGCGAGGTCGCGGCGATGCCGATGTCCTCGACCAGCGCGGGGTCGAGCCGGTTGCGCTCGATCAGCGCCTTCACCACGGCCACACCGAGGTCGTCGGCACGGGTGTTCGTGTAGACGCCACCGGCCTTGCCGAATGGCGTGCGAACCGCGTCGACGAGTACGACGTCCTGCAGTGTCATCGTCACTCCTAGAAGGCTTCGATCGGCATCGTCATGATGTCGTCATCGGTGTGCTCGCAAACGTAACGCTCGGCCGAGAGCAGCGGTAGGCGATTGCGCGCGAACCACCGGGCGCTTGCGACCTTGCCCTGGTAGAAGGCCAGGTCGCGCTCCCTGGCACCG
>JAJXSV010000108.1 GCA_021784375.1 Actinomycetes bacterium
CGGTGCCGGTCTGCTGGGGGCGGGGACCTTGAAGGACCTCTCGCTGGCCCTCTTCATCGGCATGATCGCCGGTACCTACTCCTCGATCTTCGTCGCCACCCCGGTGCTGGCGCAGCTCAAGGAGACGGAGCCGGCCATGCGGGCGGTCGCCAAGCGCGTCGCCCAGCGTGGCGGTGACCAACTCGCCGTGGCCGTCGGCACCGCAGCCACGCCGGTGGCGAGCGGCGCGCACGTGCGCGTCACCGGGCCGCGCGTCCAGCCGCGTCGCCAGCCGAAGCGCAAGCGCTGATGCTGCAGCGCACCGGCGAACTCATCCGGACCATTCCGGACTGGCCGACCCCTGGGGTGATGTTCAAGGACATCACCCCAGCGCTGGCCGACGCCGAGGCGCTGTTCGATCTCGTCGAGAGCATCGCCGCGCCCTTCCTGGACGTGGATGTCACGCACGTCGTGGCCATGGAGGCGCGCGGATTCATCCTCGGAGCACCGGTGGCGATGCTGCTCAACGCCGGGTTCATCCCCCTGCGCAAGCCCGGCAAGCTCCCGCACAGCACGTACACCGAGTCGTACCAACTCGAATACGGAGTGAACGAGCTGCAGATGCACATCGATGCGCTCGACACCGATGCCCGGGTGCTCATCGTGGACGACGTGCTTGCGACCGGTGGCACGGCCGCCGCCGCCGAGCGACTGATCGCCGCAGCCGGTGCGACGGTCCTGGCGTCGACCTACGTCCTCGAACTCGCCTTCCTCAACGGACGCAGCAAACTCTTGAACCCCGCGCATTCGCTCATCGTCATCGACTGACCTGGCGCTGGCACTCGGGAAACATCACCGTAAAACGCCCCGCCTATACTCTCGGCATGTCGGGCCATCCGGTGATCGGCGGCGCTCAGGTCGAGTACGACCTCGCCGGTGACGTCGACGCCCTGATCGACTCGGTCCGGGCCTTCCACCCGAAGACGGATGACACCGTGATCCGTCGCGCCTTCGCCGTCGCGGAGTTGCAGCACCGCGGACAGCTCCGGCGCAGCGGCGATCCGTACATCACGCACCCGCTCGCCGTGGCACGCATCCTGGCCGACCTCGGCATGACCTCGCCGACCATCGTCGCGGCCCTCCTGCACGACACCGTCGAGGACACCCCCTATTCACTGGACCAGCTCACCGCTGACTTCGGCGAGGAGGTGAGCGCGCTCGTCGACGGCGTCACCAAGTTGGACAAGGTGAAGTACGGCTCCTCCACGGCGGCTGAGACCGTGCGCAAGATGGTCGTCGCCATGGCACGCGACATCCGGGTGCTCGTCATCAAGCTCGCTGACCGGGTCCACAACATGCGCACGTTGGGCGCTATGCCCGAGGCCAAGCAGGAGCAGAAGGCCCGCGAGACGCTCGAGATCTTCGCCCCGCTCGCCCACCGGCTGGGCATGAACACCATCAAGTTCGAACTCGAGGACCTGGCCTTCCAGTACCTCAACCCCAAGCGGTACGAGGAGATCGTGCGCCTCGTGAGCGAGCGTGCACCGGAGCGGCAGGAGCAACTGCAGGCGGTGGTGCTGGAGATCCAGGGCGATCTGCAGGCCGCGCACATCGGCGCCACGGTGACCGGACGCCCGAAGCACTACTACAGCGTCTACCAGAAGATGATCGTGCGCGGCCGCGACCTCGACGACATCTACGACCTGGTCGGGGTGCGCGTGCTCGTCGAGTCGGTGCGCGACTGCTACGCGGTGCTGGGGATCGTGCATGCCCGCTGGAGCCCCCTGCCCGGGCGCTTCAAGGACTACATCGCGATGCCCAAGTTCACGATGTACCAGTCCTTGCACACCACCGTGATGGGGCCGCAGGGGAAGCCCGTCGAGGTGCAGATCCGGACCCACGAGATGCACCGACAGGCCGAGTACGGGATCGCCGCACACTGGCGGTACAAGGAGTCCTCGAAGACCGCGCCCGACGACTTCGCCTGGCTGCGGCAGCTCCTGGAATGGCAGCGGGAGACCGAGGACCCCGACGAGTTCCTCGACTCATTGCGCTTCGACCTGGCCGGCCAGGAGGTCTACGTCTTCACGCCGAAGGGCGCGGTGATCGCACTGCCCACCGGTTCGACGCCAGTCGACTTCGCATACTCGGTGCACACGGATGTTGGCCATCGCTGCGTCGGCGCGCGAGTGAACGGCAAGTTGGTGCCGTTGGAGTCGACCCTGCAGAACGGCGACGTGGTGGAGATCTTCACCTCCAAGGCCGAGGGGGCGGGTCCCAGCCGCGACTGGTTGAACTTCGTGCAGTCTGCGCGCGCCAAGTCGAAGATCAAGGGCTGGTTCAGCAAGGAGCGCCGCGAGGAGCACACGGAGCAGGGCAAGGAAGCCATCGTCCGCGGCATGCGCAAGCAGGGCCTGCCGCTGCAGCGCCTCATGACCTCGCAGTCGATGGCGGCACTGGCCGCAGACCTGCGCTTCGCCGACCTCGGCGGACTCTATGCGGCGGTGGGTGAGGGCAAGATCGGCGCCACCACGGTGATCCAGCGGCTGCTGCAACTCCAGGGCGGGGTCGAGGGCGCACTCGAGGACCTATCCGAGGCGACGACACCGGACCGGCTGCGCGTGCGGAAGGGCATGCCATCCGGCGACCCCGGTGTCGACGTCAAGGGCACTGCTGACGTCCTGGTGAAGTTGGCGAAGTGCTGCACGCCGGTCCCCGGAGACGCCATCATCGGGTACGTGACCCGCGGTTCCGGCGTGTCCGTCCACCGCGCGGACTGCTCGAATGCGGTGGCGCTCATGGCACAGGAGGACCGCACCGTCGAGGTGTCCTGGGCGCCGCGCATCGGCGGGGTCTACCTCGTGAACATCCAGGTGGAGGCCATCGATCGGGCCCGCCTGCTCAGCGACATCACCCGTGCGCTCTCCGATCAGCAGGTGAACATCCTGAGCGCCGCTGTCACCACCACGCGTGATCGCGTCGCGCTCTCCAAGTTCACCTTCGAGATGTCCGATCCGCGCCATCTGAGCGCGGTGCTGCGCAGCATCCGCAGCATCGACGGCGTCTACGACTGCTACCGGATCTGATCCCGCCGGTGCGACGCTGCACGACCACGGCGCGGTCACCCAGCGTCGTACCCGACGAGGAAGGGTGCGCGTTGTGCCGTTGCGCTAGGCGTACTTCTGGGCGGCTTCGAGGAGCATGCGGGCGCTGTTGAGCTTGGCCTCGGCTGCAGCGACGGCCTTGGCGTCACCCTTGGCCTGGGCGGCTGCGAGTTCCTTCTCCGCCTTCTCCACGCCGGCCCGGAAGGTCGAAGCGGTGTCGCTCGCGAAGGCCTTGCGGCCGGGATCGGTGCGACGCCATTCGTCCTGCTCGAGTTCCTTGACGGCCTGCTCGACCTTGCGGATGCGACCCTCGACGCGTTCCTTGTCATTGCGCGGGACGTGCCCGATGGCCTCCCAGCGCTCGCCGATGGAGCGCATGGCCCGCTTGGTCGCTGCCAGATCGGTGATCGGAAGCAGCGCCTCCGCCTCCGCGATGAGTGCCAGCTTGGCGTCCAGGTTCCCCTTGAGCGACTCGTCCCGAACCGCCAGATCGGCGTTGCGGGCATCGAAGAACCGTTGCTGGGCATCGCGGAAGCGGTTCCATAGGGCGTCGTCGTCCTTGCGGGCGCCGCGTGGTGCCGCCTTCCAACGGTCCATGAGGTTGTGGTACTGCTGCTTGGCGTTGAGCCAGTCGGTGCTGGTGGACAGCGCCTCCGCCTCCTCGACGATCGCAGTGCGCACGGACTTGGCCTCGGCGGTCTGGGCGTCGCGTGTCGCGAAATGCGTGCGTCGGGCCTTGTCGAAGGTTGTGCGTGCGGCTGAGAAGCGCTTCCACAGCGTCTGCTCGCTGTTGCGGTCAGCGTGGGGGAGCGCCTTCCACTCCTCGAGCAGCGTCTTGTAACGCTCGCCCGTGGACTTCCACTGCGTCGACGCGGACAGGGTCTCCGCCTCCGTGACGAGGGCCTCGCGCTTGGCAAGGGTCTCGGCGCGCATGGCGGCCTTCTGCTTCTGGCGTTCGGCGGCCTTCTCAGCGTTCACGGTGTCGAGGTCCCCGATGGCGGCCTCGAGCAGGGAGAAGTCACCGACCATCTTCGGCGTCTCGATCTCCGCCTTGGTCCGCGCGATCAACTGCGCGATCCCCTCGGGCGTGGCCTTGCCGTCCGCCAGGCGCTGCTTGGCGAGCGCCAACTCGGCCTGCAGGTCCTCGAACTTCCGCACGAAGAAGGCGAGGCCCTCCTCCGGCGTTCCGATCGTGTATTGACCGACAGCCACTTCCCCGCCGGCGGTGCGCACGTAGACGGTGCCGTCTGCGTCGAATCGGCCAAATGCGGTTGTCATCGGTTGTTCGGTCATGGCGTTCCCTCGCTCACGGTTACGGAGATGACGGCGAGCGCCTGGGCCGGCGGGCCGTCAGAACCGCCGGTCTTGGTGCCCTTGGCAGCAACTGCCCTCAGGACATCGAGACCCGCGGTGATGTGCCCCCAGATGGTGTAACTCGGGGGCAGGTCGAATGTGCCGTTCTTGTACACCAGGAAGAACTGGCTTCCGTTGGTGCCGGGGCCGGCGTTCGCCATGGCCACCGTGCCGGCGGGGTAGCGGTTCCTGGCGACCTTGGTCGGGAGGTTCTCATCGGCGAATGTGAAGCCGGGTCCGCCGGTGCCGGTGGCCGTTGGGTCGCCACATTGCAGCACGTCGATGCCGGCCGTGGTGAGGCGATGGCACAGGGTGCCGTTGAAGTACTTGTGCCGCGCCAGGAAGGCCATGTTGCGCACGGTGATCGGTGCGTGCTTGGCGTCCGCGACGACTCGGATGACGCCGCAGTTGGTCTTGAAGGTGAACGTGTACCTGCTCGACTTCAGCAGCTTCGCGGGTTGCTTGAACACCGGCGCGGCATGGGCCCTGGCGGCTGCGGGTGCGCACCGGACGGCCGCCTGCGCGGCCGGGGCCGCGGACAAGCCGGCAGCCAGCAGCAGCGCGGCGGCAAGGGCGCGTCGTGTCATGGGCGAGAGTCTAGGTGCAAGCGCAGGTCGGACTGCCTGCGCAGGGTCCGCGACGACCGCGGATCGTCGATTCTGCGAGCCGTTGATCGGATCGTTACCCTTGGGCGTCCGAGGAGGTGCGGCATGCTCATGACGTTCGAAGCAGGGCCCTGGCAGACCAACTGCTGGATCCTCAGCGAAGGCGCCGGCAGCGAGTGCGTCATCATCGACCCGGGCATGGACGCCCTCCCGCGCATTCGGCAGAGGATCGCTGACGCCAACCTGAAACCGGTCGCGGTCCTGCTGTCGCACGGGCACATCGACCACATGTTCTCCGTGCTCCCGGTGGCGGATGGCTACGGGATCCCCGCCTTCGTGCACCCCTCCGACCGCGATCGCATCGGCAATCCCTACGCCACCATGTCCGCCGATATCCGGGGCATGGTGAAGCAGCTCGGCGTCGAGTTCGCCGAGCCATCGGACATCCGCGAGGTCGTGGACGGTGAGCGGGTGTCGCTCGCCGGCTTCGACCTCCTGGTGCGGCACGCTCCCGGTCACACCCAGGGATCCGTGGTCTTCCAGACCGTGCATGAGGCGACTCCGACCATCTTCAGCGGAGACGTCCTGTTCGCCGGGTCCATCGGTCGGACGGACCTCGAGGGCGGGAGCCAGTCGGCCATGGAGCGGACGCTGCGCACCGTGATCATGCCGCTGGCCGACGAGACCGCGGTGCACTGCGGACACGGCCCCTCCACCACGATCGGCCGCGAACGCCGCTCCAACCCCTACCTGCGAATGGCGATGTGATGGCCGAGATCATCAAGGGCCCCAAGGGCGTTCCGGATTACCTTCCACCTCAGTCGGCAACCTTCCTGGCGGTGCGTGAGGCACTCACCGGGCCGGCGCGCAGGGCCGGCTACGGCTACATCGAGTTGCCCGTGTACGAGGACACGTCCCTGTTCGTCCGCGGTGTTGGGGAGTCGACGGACGTCGTCTCCAAGGAGATGTTCACGTTCACCGATCGGGGGGAGCGCTCCATCACGCTCCGGCCCGAGGGGACTGCCGGAGTCATGCGGGCTGTCATCGAGCACGGCCTGGACAAGGGCCAACTACCGGTGAAGATCTACTACGCAGCGCCCTTCTTCCGGGCCGAGCGGCCGCAGCACGGGCGCTACCGGCAGCTGCAGCAGGTGGGCATCGAGGCGATCGGCGGGGACGACCCGGCGCTGGATGCCGAGGTCATCGCCCTGGCGGATGAGGGATTCCGCTCGCTGGGCCTCACCAGCTTCGAGCTCCGGATCACCTCGCTCGGCTGCGCGAACTGCCGGCCCGCCTACCGCGCGCTGCTCCAGGAGTTCCTGGCCGGACTGGACCTGGATGACGACACCCGGGAGCGGGCGCGCGTGAACCCCCTGCGCGTGCTCGACGACAAGCGCCTCGAGGTGCAACGTCAACTCACCCATGCGCCGTTACAGGCCGACCACCTCTGCGCGGACTGCGCGGAGCACTACCGGCTGGTGAAGCACTACCTGGGCCTGCTCGAGGTTCGGTTCGTGGAGTTCCCGCGGCTCGTGCGCGGCCTCGACTACTACACCCGTACCACCTTCGAGTTCGATCACCCGATGCTCGGCGCGCAGTCCGGGATCGGTGGTGGCGGACG
>JAJXSV010000109.1 GCA_021784375.1 Actinomycetes bacterium
CGGCGCCGGTGGCCTCGCAGATCTCGCCCATGGCGTTGATGAACGAGATCTTCGTGGCGAGGAAGGAGTTCGCCGCCACCTTCACCAGTTCCGCCGTGGGCAGGTCCATGACGAGGAAGGGCGTGCCCTCGGCCAGCATTGACGCATACACGGTGCGCAGCAAGGGTTCCGCGGTGTCCGACTGCACACCGATCACGATGCGGTCGGGGTGCAGGGTGTCCTGCACGGCGAAGCCCTCGCGCAGGAACTCGGGGTTCCACGCCAGGTCCACGGCTTCCCCCACCGGGGCCAGGCCCCGCAGCAGCGCCGTGAGCTCGGTCGCCGTGCCCACCGGTACCGTCGACTTGCCCACCACCAGCGTCGGTCGCGCCAGCTGCGCGGCCAGTGAGCGAGCGGCGTCGAAGACGTACGTGAGGTCGGCAGCCAACTCACCCGGCCGCTGTGGCGTGCCCACGCACAGGAAGTGCACGTCCGCATCGGCGGCCGCCGCGTAATCGGTGGAGAAGCTCAGCCGACCCGACGCCAGGCCCTGTGCGAGCGTGTCATCGAATCCGGGCTCGTAGAACGGCGGCACACCCGATGCCAACGACGCCACCTTGGCCGCGTCGACATCGATGCCGACGACCTCGAATCCGAGCACGGCCATCGACGCCGCATGCACCGCACCCAGATAGCCACAACCGATGACGGACAGTTTCACGAGCGGGCCCCCTACTGGCAGATGCTGTCCGCTGCCGTGCGCGGCGCGGTGATCGTCTTCACGATGGCTGAGGTCCTGCCGTTCGTGGACGAGGCGCCGGCCGCCGTCCCCGAGCCGAGCCTGACCCTCACCGCCGGCTTCCAGTCCGTTCCGACGAGCACCGTGATGCCGGTGGCGCTCGCGGTCTGCTTCATGGTGGCGAAGGGGATCGACGCGGAGAGCGTCCTGGCCGCCTCGGCCATGGCTGCGGGGTACTCGATGATGGTCTTGGTCGCCCCGCTCGTCGGCGCGTTGCCCGGGCCCGCGGCGAAACCGAAGCCGATGGTGGCCAGGCTCTCGGAGGCCCTGCGTGCCAGACCCGCGATGCTGGTGGCGTTGAGCACGGTGAGGCGCAGCTTCCCGGGAGCCACCGTGGGAGCCGAGGTTGTCCGCGTCGTGGTGGCGGTCGCGGTGTCCGTTTGGCCGGTGAATACCGGTTGGTCGTTCGCCATGCGGGTGAACAGCGTCTTGGCCGCCGCCTGGTTCCAGAGCACCACCGAATTGCCGTTGATGTTCGCGTTCCCGTTGCTGATGGGCACCGTGAGGAAGCGCATCTTGGACAGGCTCAGCCCGCGGAAGCGCAGAGCCAGGTTCATGATGGCGTCGCGGCCGAGTTGTTCGTCCGTGGTGATCGACTTCATGGCGGCGTCGATGAAGCCGTTGAGCTTCAAGGGGTTGAGCAGGGTGCCGGCGGACATGGCGCGCTGCGCCATCGACGACAGGAATCGCTGCTGCCGCTGCATGCGGCCGAAGTCTGAATCGATGTGTCGGGCGCGCACGTAGGCGAGGGCCTCGCGCCCGGTGAGCACATGCTGGCCTGCCGTGAGGTCGAGGCCGGAGGAGGCGTCCTTCAGGGCCCGCGGAATGCACATGGGCACTCCGCCAACGGCATCCACCATGTTGAGGAAGCCCGCAAAGTTCAGCGAGATGAAGTGGTCGATGCGCAGGCCCGTGAGCTGCTCGACCACCTGCGTCATGAGGGTCGGACCGCCCCGCTCGAGCAGGGTGTTGATGCGATCCTGTGCAGGCGCATGCTGTGCGCCAGTGGTGTCCTTGTAGGCGGGGATGGAGACCCAGGTGTCACGCGGCAGGCTCACTGCCGTCGCACCGCCGCCGCCGGGGGAGACCCGGATGACCATGATGGTGTCCGTGCGCGCCGCGCCATAGTCGCCGTGACCGACGTGGAGTGCATTCTCCTGGGCGCGCGTGAGCCCGCTGCGATCGTCGACGGCGACCGCGAGGATGGTCATGCCGTCCGTGTTGATCGCTGCGGGGCGGGTGGCATTGTCCAAGCCGCCGAAGACGTTGACCGTCTTCTTGTCCCCGACATAGCGGTTGGAGAGGCCCCAACCGGCGAGGCTCCCGATGACGATGACAATGGAAAGCCAGGATGCGATGCGACGCCATCCATGAGTCTGTGACACGAGTTCCTCCGGGGGCCAAGGGTAGCCGCCCAACGTGGGCCGCCGATCACCGCGCCACACGGCCCCCTGCAAGCTTTCGGCATAGGTTTGGCGCGTGACCGGAATCGATCAGTACGGTGTGTCGATCATCGTCCCCGTGCTCCAGGAGGCCGGGTACATCGAGACTGCGGTCACCCACCTGCTCGAGCAGGACTTCACGGGCCCCATGGAGATCGTGCTGGCGCTAGGCCCCTCGACCGATGGCACCACCGCCATCGCGCACCGCCTGGCCGACGCGGACCCTCGCGTCATCTGCGTGGACAACCCCAGTGGCCGCACGCCGTCGGGACTCAATGCTGCCATCGCCGCCTCCCACCATCCGGTCATCGTGCGCGTCGACGCCCATGCCGAGATCCCCGACGACTACGTGCGGGTTGCCTTGGAGACGCTCATGCGCACCGGCGCCGACAACGTGGGTGGGGTCATGGGGGCGGCCGGTGTCACCCCCTTCGAGAGGGCCGTGGCCGCGGCCATGACCTCGGTGTTCGGGGTGGGTGCGGCCTCCTTCCACGTCGGCGGCGACGAGGGCCCGGCAGCCACCGTCTACCTCGGGGCCTTCCGTCGCAGCACCATCGAGGCGGTCGGCGGATACGACGAGACCTTCGTGCGCGCGCAGGACTGGGAGATGAACCACCGCATCCGGGCCAATGGCGGGCTCATCTGGTTCACCCCGCGCATGCACGTCACCTACCGTCCGCGCTCCACCGTCCGCGCGCTCGGCCGCCAGTACAGGCACTACGGCCGCTGGCGCCGTGAGGTCATGCGTCGGCATCCGGAGACCGCGAGATCGCTTGCTGCGTTGCGCTACTTCGCGCCGCCGACGGTCACGCTCGCGGTGCTGGCGGGCGCCCTCGATGGCCTGGGCGGGCTGCTGCTCGGCTTCACCCCGGCGGGGCTGGGCATCCCGCTGCTCTACGCGCTCGGCGTGATCGGCGTCTCGCCCTTCGTCGCCCGCGGGGAACCCCTCCGCGTGCTGCTCCGGGTGCCCGTGGTCCTGGCGACCATGCACCTGTCGTGGGGCTGGGGCTTCCTCAGTTCACCGCGCGACCTGCGGGACGGCGAGTTGGAGGGCAGCCGCTGAACCAGCGGCACCACCACCGACCGCCCGATCAGGCCTTGGCGTCTTCCTCGTCGTCGGCGTCGAAGGGCACACCGTCGAGGTCGTGGTCCACGACCGGGATCTCGGCGGTGTCCTCCAGCCCGGCAGGGCCGCCGAGCACGGCCATCTCATCGGGCTTGCGGGCGAGGATGTGGGCGATGTACGCCTGCGTGGCCCGCTCGACTCCGACGTCCGCCCCGGCCTGCTCGCTCATGTACCAACGGTTCTCGAGCACCTCGTGGAAGATCTGCGCGGGCTCCAGCTTCCGCCGCAACTCGAGCGGCACGGCCATGACGATCGGCTCGAAGACCTCCGACACCCAACGATGGGCGACGATCTCCTCGGACTCGTCGGCCGCGCTCTCCGCATGGAAGGCGTCGAGGTCGTTGAGCAGGCGCTGGGCCTGATGCTCCTCCACATCCAGGCCGGTGAGGCGCAGCAGCCGACGCGCGTGGTGTCCGGCGTCAACGACCTTGGGGGTGAGGTGGACGCGGGCCTGGCCGTCGACGGTGGCATCGAGGCGGATCTCGCCCACGTCGAAGCCGAGCCGGTTGAGGCTGGAGATGTGCTTGTTCAGGGCCTTGCGGTCCTGCAGGGTGATGGTGATGGGCTCGGTGAGCAGCGCCCACAGCCGGTGGTAGCGAGCGACCAGGCTCTGCCCGGCGGAGATGGGGTCCACGACATCGGGCAGGCGCCCACCGGCCTGCAGGTCCATGAGCTCACCGATGCAGTTCAGGGACGCGGTCTCGATGTCGTACTGGCGCTGTCCGTCCGAGAGCGTCGGGTACATCTCGCCGGTCTCCGCGTCGACGAGGTAGGCGGCGAACTCCCCGGCGTCACGGCGGAACAGGGTGTTGGAGAGCGAGCAGTCGTTCCACGCGAACCCCAGCAGATGGAGGCGCGTGATGAGCAGCGTCAGCGCATCGAGCAAGCGGATGGCGGTGTCCGTGCGCGGGGTGGAGGAGAACACCGCGCGATAGGGCAGCGAGAACTGCAGGTGCTCGGTGATCAGTGCAGCCGGGAGGGCCTCACCATCAGCGGATTCACGTCCGGAGACGACGGCCTTCGCCAGCACCGATGGCACATTGAGCCGGGTCAGCTCGTGCAGGAGGTCGTACTCGCGCTGGGCGAAGGACTCCTCGATCTCCTTCACGGCATGCACGACACCGCCCAGCCGCACGAAGCGCACGGTGTGGCGGGAGATGCCGCGGGGGAGCGCGACGATGAGTTCCTGCGGCCAGTCCTCGAGCGGCGTCGACCAGGGGAGCGTCAAAAGGTCGGGGTCGACGGCAGTCGCCCGAACAGCGAGAGCCATCGACCCCGACCCTTCAGCCAGTGCTTCGTCAGTTGCCGATGCGGATGCCGGTGTTCGGATCGAACACGTGGGCGTGGCCGCCGGCGATGGTGAGGTGGATGTTGTCGCCGCGACGCGGAGGCGTACGGCCGTCGGCGCGTGCGATGGCGTTCTGCTGGCCATGCGCGGTGTCGACGGTGCCGTAGCAGTAGGCATCCGCACCCGTGACCTCGACGACATCGATGTTCATCGTGAAGCCATCGGCCTCACCGGTGACGCGCACGTCCTCGGGGCGGAAGCCGAAGGTGACCTCGGACAGCCCGCGCGAGCGGGCGATGTCCAGGGTGCCCTGCTCGACCGGGACCAGGGCACCGCCGAGGCGCACACCGGCATCCTCCACATGGGCGCTCACGATGTTCATGGCAGGCGAGCCGATGAAGCCGGCGACGAACACGTTGGCCGGGTGGTCGTACAGGTTCTGCGGGGTGTCGACCTGCTGCAGCAGGCCGTCCTTGAGCACCGCTACGCGGTCACCCATCGTCATGGCCTCCACCTGGTCGTGCGTGACGTACACGGTGGTGACGCCGAGGCGGCGCTGCAGCGAGGCGATCTGGGTGCGCGTCTGTACGCGGAGCTTGGCGTCCAGGTTCGACAGCGGCTCGTCCATGAGGAACACCTGCGGCTCGCGCACGATGGCGCGGCCCATGGCGACGCGCTGGCGCTGGCCGCCGGAGAGTGCCTTCGGCTTGCGGTCGAGGTAGATGGTGAGGTCGAGCAGCTTGGCGGCCTCTTCGACGCGCTTGCGGATCTCGTCCTTGGGGCGGCCGGCGATCTTGAGCGCGAAGCCCATGTTCTCGGCCACCGTCATGTGCGGGTACAGGGCGTAGTTCTGGAACACCATCGCGATGTCGCGATCCTTCGGTGCCAGGTTGGTGACGTCCTTGTCGCCGATGCGGATGGCGCCGCCATCGACCGGCTCGAGGCCCGCCAGCATGCGGAGTGACGTGGACTTGCCGCAGCCCGAGGGGCCCACGAGGACGAGGAACTCGCCATCCTGGATCTCGAGGTTGAGCTGGTCGACTGAGGGCTTGTCATTGCCCGGGTATTGCCGGGTGGCATGGTCGAAGACCACGGATGCCATGGTGTTTCCTTCCATCGGCAGGTACGTGCCGAACGATCCGTTGTAGAAGAACCTCCCCGGGACGGGCCCGGGAGGGCTGTGGCGCCGAGGCCGTTACCCGGGCGCCATGGTGGTATGAAGTTGTGGGCCAAGGGTATCGGCAGGGGCCGGAAAGCCCAGACCGTCCAGCGCAACGGTTTGGGGGCGATTCGTGCAACAGGTATGCAACAGCCCGGCTGGTGCAATCCCCCGTGTGGCACCAGCCGGGCTGCACGGCACAACCGTACGGTAAGGCGCGGCCGCTGGCGAGCGTGGCGGCCCACCCAGCGTGGCGCGTGTTGCCCGATCCCAGCCGGTGAACCGGCGGAATCCGCCCCGCCCGGGGCGCCCGGGCCCGACGGCCTGTGACCTTGGTCCCGCGCGTCATGGCGCCGCGCAGGAGCAACTAGATTTCGTGTGTTCCGCGAATCTTCGAAATGGATGACGCATGCAGAAGTACGTCTATGACTTCACCGAGGGCGATCGCACGATGAGCGACCTCCTCGGTGGCAAGGGTGCAAACCTCGCCGAGATGACCAAGCTCGGGCTGCCGGTGCCCCCCGGCTTCACCATCACCACCGACGCCTGCAAGGCCTACATGGCCGAGGGCCACCAGCCCGCGGGCATGGCCGAGCAGGTGGCAGTCCACCTCGCCGCCACCGAGAGCCGCGTCGGCCGCAAGTTCGGGGACGCCAAGGATCCGCTCCTCGTCTCCGTGCGCTCCGGAGCCAAGTTCTCCATGCCCGGCATGATGGAGACGGTGCTGAACATCGGCCTCAACGACGAGACCATCAAGGGCCTCTCCGCCGCCACCGGGAGCGACCGCTTCGCCTGGGACTCCTACCGTCGCCTGATCCAGATGTTCGGCAAGACCGTGCTCAACATCGAGTCCCACCACT
>JAJXSV010000110.1 GCA_021784375.1 Actinomycetes bacterium
AACATCTTCGAGTCGACCAACCTGATCGCGAAGTGCCCTTCCAAGTTCGCCACCGCTGCGCCGAGCACGCATGCCTCGGTGGCCGCGGCCGCCTGATCCGCCGCGATGTCCTCCCCCACATCCCGAATCGTCCTTGATGCGATCGAGAAGGACTTCGGTCAGCAGCGTGCCCTGCGGCAGGTGAGCCTGAGCATCGAGCAGGGCGAGTACGTCGCCCTTGTCGGTGCCAATGGCGCGGGCAAGACCACGTTGCTCCGCACCTTGGCCGGACTTTCCCGGCCTACCTCGGGCAGCGTGCGCATCGCCGACGTGGACCTGCAACGGTCCGGCCCGGGGCTTCGTCGCCGCATCGGCTTCGTCTCGCATGCCTCGCTGCTCTACCCAGAACTCACGGGTCGCGAGAACCTGCAATTCCAGGCCCGCCTCTTCGGGGTCACCGATGTCGATTCCATGATCGCGCAATTGACCGAACTCCTGGATCTCGCCGCCATCCTGGACCGGCCCGCAGGTGTGCTCTCGCGCGGCAACCTGCAGCGGCTCACCATCGCGCGAGCCCTGCTCCACGCACCGCGTGTGCTCCTGCTCGACGAACCCTTCACCGGTTTGGATGAGGCGACGGCGTCACGGTTGCAGCAACTGCTGCTGCGTCTGGTCGCAGCCGGCCACACGGTCGTGCTCTCGACACATGATCGCGCAATCGTGGAGTCCGGCCCGCACCGGCTGCTGCGGCTGGACGACGGGGAGATTGTCGAGGACCGCGGGTTGTCGGCCGCACCCGTCAATCACCACACGGACCCGGCGCAGCCCGTCCTCACCCCTGGGTTGCGCATGCCGCCGAGACTGCTTGCCTCCGCCCTGGCCATCGCCGGCAAGGACCTGCGCATTGAAGCGCGTACCCGCGACGTGCTGGGATCGGCGGGACTCTTCGCCATTGCCGTGCTCATCACTGCCAGTTTCACGGCCCCTGCAGGCGAATCGTCCACTGGCATGGCCACGGGCGTGATGTGGATGAGTCTGCTCTTCGCCACCCTGCTCGGCGTCGGACGATCCTCGGGCCGTGAGCATGCCGAACGCGGCATCGAGAGCCTGTTGCTGTCACCGGTGCCCAAGGCCGCGATCTTCCTGGGCAAGGCCTTGGCCAGTTTGCTGCTGCTCTGCCTGGTGGCGGTGGCCGTGGTCCTGCTCTTCATCGTGTTCATGGCGGGCAATGCGCAGGTGCACATACTGGGTCTGGCGGGCACTGTCATCATCGGCATCCTGGGTCTGGTCATCGTGACCACGCTTTTCGCCGGCATCGCCCTCGGCACTCGGCTTGGTGAATCGATGTTGCCGTTGCTCGTGCTGCCCGTCGTCATTCCCTTGATGGTGGGCGCGGTCGAGCTCACCCGTCAGGCCCTGGGTGGGCAGAGTGCTGGCATGGGAATCTGGCTGGCTTTGATGGCGGCCTTCGACCTGGCCATGCTCATCTCAGCCCTGGCCACCTTCGCTTTCGTGATCGAGGAGTGATGCACATGGCTTCGCAACGGACACAGCGACGGGTGCCCTGGTTGGGTGCACTGTCCGCGCTCATGATGATCGTGTTCATCTACATGTGCTTCTTCTACGCCCCCGAGGACTCCATCCAGGGCCAGGTACAGCGCCTGTTCTATCCGCACGTGAGCAGCGCCTGGGTGGCCGGGCTGGCCTTCTTCACCGTCTTCGTGGCGTCGGTCGCCTACCTGGTGACGCGCGACCTGAAGTGGGACGGCATCGCCGCGGCATCAGCAGAGGTGGGCCTGCTCTTCACCTCGGGCACGCTCATCCTGGGCATGCTCTGGGGCAAGGCCAGTTGGGGTACCTACTGGGCATGGGATCCGCGGCTCACCTCGGTTCTGGTGCTGTGGTTGCTTTACCTCGCATACATCGCATTGCGCTCGTACGTGTCGGAACCGGCCAAGCGAGCGCGCTTCTCATCGGTGCTCGGCATCGTCGCCTTCGTGGACGTCCCCATCATCTACTTCTCGATCAAGTGGTGGCGGACGCAGCATCCCTCGTATGTGATCCAGCCCGGCATGAAGCCGGCCATGCCCACGGAGATGCTGCAGACCCTGCTCTTCGGTGTGGCCACCTTCACCGTCTTCTACATCTACCTGGCCAGTCAGCGCTTGCGGCTGCAGCGCAGCCAGGCGCAGGAGGTCTCGCGATGAGTGACACGATGCTGCTCACCCTCGGCTATGTGCTGGTGCCGATCCTCTACGGCGCCTACTGGGTTTCGCTGAAGATGCGCATTGGCAAGTCCAGCCGCAGGAACGGGAAATGATCATGGGCCTGCTCGGGTCACTCATGCTCTACGGGGCAGTTGCCAGCATCGTTGTCATGTTGGCAGCTGGCCTGCAGGCGGCACGCACCGGCAGCGTGAAGCTGGCGCGCACCACCGAACACGCGACGCTCGCGCTCACGGGCTTCGTCACTGCGGCAGTGATCGTGTTGGAGACGGCGCTGGCCACGCTTGACTTCCATCTCGCCTACGTGGGCGAGTACACCTCGATCACGCTCTCCGTGCCCTACCGCATCGGTTCCATGTGGGCTGGTCAGGGTGGGTCACTGCTGCTGTGGGCCTGGATCATCTCGCTCGGGGCTGGTATCACGGTCATTACCAACCGTCGGCGCGGGTTGGGCCTCAGCCCCTGGGTCTTCGTCGTTTTCGCGTTGTGTGCCTCGCTGTTCGTGGTGCTCACCACCTTCCTGCAGAGCCCCTTCGTGGCGGCTACACAGCAGATCATCGATGGAGCAGGCCTCAACCCGCTGTTGCAGGATCCCCTGCAACTCATCCACCCGCTCTTCCTCTACAGCGGCTACGTGCTCATCACCGTGCCCTTCGCCGTGGTCATGGGCTCGCTCATCGCCGGCAACGTGTCCGGTCCGTGGTTGGATTACGCCCGCCTGTGGGCCGTGCTCTCCTGGACCGCGCTGTCCATCGGCATGCTGCTGGGTGCTCGCTGGGCCTACGCCGAACTGGGCTGGGGCGGCTATTGGGCCTGGGATCCGGTGGAGAACGCGTCGCTCATCCCGTGGCTCGCCGGTACGGCCCTGCTGCACACCGGGCTCACGCATCGTGACGACCGCAATCGCGCCAAGCTCTCGTCGCTGGCGCTGCTGGCCACCGTGTTCAACCTCTGCCTGTTCGGTACCTTCCTGACGCGGTCGGGCGTCATCCAGTCGGTGCACGCGTTCGGCATCTCCAACCTGGGTCCGGTCCTGGGTGCCGCCATCGTGGTAAGTGTCATCGGTTCCGCGGGTGTGCTGGTGTGGCGCCTGCCCGAGTTGCAGCATGTCGATTCCCGCCGTCGCGCTCGTGGTTGGTTCGGTCACTTGCTGCTCGTCGGGCTGCTCATTGTGATGACGGTGTCCGTGCTGTGGGGCACGCTCTACCCCTTGTTCGCGCGTGCCTTCCTGGGACGCGAAGTGGCCGTCACGCCCGGCTTCTTCAAGGCGGTTGTGACGCCCATGGGCATCGGACTGCTGTTGCTGTTCGCGGTCTCCCCGCTGCTGCGCGGCCAACGTGTTCCCAATGCGGCGCGTGAGGCCACCGTTCGGGCGATCACCTTGCTTGTCGTGTTCGGCGCTGCTGTGCTGCTGGGCACCACTTGGCTGGTGGCGCTGGTGCTCGCACTGTCGGCGCTTGCTGTGCGCACCGTGATGGCGCAGACGCGGCCCAAATTGGGCGCTGCCATGCGTCACGGCAGCGGCCGCACCCGGCGCATATTGCAGGCTGGCTCGCCGTACGTGGCACATCTGGGCCTGATCGTGCTGCTCGCGGCCATCACCGTGAATGTCACGGGAGAGACCAAGCAGCAGGTGAAGCTCAACGTCGGCAGTTCGGCCGTTGTCGCGGGCCAACTCATCCGCCTGGATGATGCGCGGCTCAACAAGTACCCCGATCGCCAGTCCTTGGTGGCCACCATGTCGTTGCTCAACAACGACGGCAGTGCCAAAGCCCAGGTGGTGGCGGCGGTTGATGCCTTCCCCAATTCTGATCAGCCCCACACGCAGGTGGGAATTGCCAGCGGACTGCAACGCGATATCTACGTCGTCATCGACGGCTGGCCCAGCGATCCCAATCAGGGTGTGCCGTGGTTGCGCATAAGCGTCTACGACAATCCCGCCATCAACTGGGTGTGGTTCGGCGGCGGACTCATCGGCTTGGGCGGCCTGCTCTACGTGGTGTCGATGCGCCCCCGCCGCCGCAGGGTGGTAATCGACAGTGCCGCTTTGGACGAGGAACTCAACCAACTCATCAGCAGTGCCATTGTCGCGGTACGGGCCGATGTGCAACACACGAGCAATGAACGCGTGAATGCACTCATCAACACCGCGCGCGACCTCAACGGTGGTTCGCAGGCCCCCGTCGATCATGTGCTGTCGTTCCTGGAACGTGCTCGTGGCACGGTCGAGCCCGCCATCCCGGCCAGCGGCCGGCCGCGCTTCAAGCGTGGCAGGGCAGCCGTAGCGGGGCTGCTGGCGTTGGCGCTCGTGGGTGCCGGCGGCTATCTGGTCGGACACTCGGGCTCGCAGTCCTCATCCGCGGCGACCCCCGCTGCCACCATCGACGGTGTGGACAAGGCACAATTGACCGCGCTCATGCAACGGCTGGCCAAGAACCCCAAGGATGTCGACGCCTACGCGCAATTGGGCGCTCTCTACTTCAACGCCGGTGGTGCGGCGGCCAACGCGGGCAACAGTGCCGTCGCCATCCCGGCCTTCAATCAGGCCTCGGTGTTCTTCGAGAAGCGCGCTGCATTGATGCCGCAGGACGTCACTGCCTGGCTCGATGCCGGCGCTGCTGCGATCGCCAGCCAGAACCGCCTGCTGGCCTTCACTGATCTGGGTCGCGCGCTCAAGCTGGCACCCAACAACCAGCTCGCGCACTTTGATCTCGGCATCCTCTACCTCAACGATGTGCCCAGTCAGCCCGGGAAGGCCCAGGCGGAGTTCGCCAAGGTGGTAGCCATCGATCCCAACTCCAACATCGGCAAGGCGGCAGCGCAGCGCATGGGTGGGACCACCAACCTTTCCGCCAGTGGCACGAAGGCACAGAAGTGACGACCGAACCCGTACCTGGTCGCACCTCCGTCAGCAGGAAGCGCGCGCTGGCCCTGCTGGCTGTGGGCGCGCTCGTACTCATCGGCTTCTTCGTCGTGGCCTTCGCCCCCAAGGGGACACCCGTCGACGGTGTGCTGCCCGCTGACCCCACGGGCTTCGCGGTGCCCGACGTGACACTGCCGCAACTTGACGGCAGCGGGCCGCTCTCGCTGGCGTCGCTCAAGGGCAAGCCGGTGGTGGTGAACTTCTGGGCCTCATGGTGCGTCACCTGCATCGAGGAGTCGGCCTTACTGGGCAACGCCGAACGGAAGTGGCGAAGCAAGGGGGTGGTCTTCATCGGCATGGACGAATCAGACCGTGACGATTCTGCCAGGGCCTTCATGGCCAAGTACGGCATGGAGTACACGTCGCTCGTAGACCATGCGGGAGCGCAGTCGCGGAAATGGAACGTGACGGGCTACCCGGAAACCTTCTTCATCGGCCGTGACGGGCGCATCAAGTCCAAGTACATCTCGGCCATCGATGCCAAGAGCCTCGACGATCGCATTGCCCAAATCCTGCAATCCTGACCTTCCTAGGATGTACGTATGAAGCGAGCAGTCGTCACAGGAGCAAGCAGCGGAATCGGCGCCGCCACGGCGCGAAAACTGGCGCAGGCCGGGTTCGAGGTCATCGCCTGTGCCCGCCGCCTTGATCGACTGCAGCAACTGGCTTCTGAACAGGCCCACATCACCCCCTTCGAACTGGACGTCACCTCGGATGAGAGTGTTGCCGCCCTGGTGCATTTCCTCGGTGAGCAAGCGGTGAATGTGCTCGTCGCCAATGCCGGTGGAGCGTTCGACGCCAACACCGTGGTGGCCGCCAATCTCGCGCGCTGGCAGCAGTCCTACGAGGTGAACGTCATCGGCACCGTGCGTACGGTGCGCGCCTTGCATCCGGCGCTGCTCGGCAGCGGTGACGGCCACATCATCATCACCGGCTCCACGGCCGGACAGGTCGTCTACGAAACCGGTGGTTCCTACACCGCGGCCAAGCACGCCGAGCACGCACTTGCCGGCACCTTGCGCCTGGAACTCGCGGGTGAACCCATCCGCGTCACCGAGATCGCCCCCGGCATGGTGCGTACGGAGGAGTTCGCGCTCAATCGCAATGACGGCGATGCGGCCAAGGCAGCCTCCGTCTACCAGGGGGTGGCCGAACCGCTCACGGCGGATGACATTGCGGACACCATCAGCTGGTGCGCCACCCGGCCTTCGCATGTGAACATCGACCTGCTGGTGGTTCGACCGCTGGCCCAGGCTGCACAACACAAGGTCGTCCGCAAGCCTTCCTGACCCATGGAGTGCGGCCCGTTACGCTGACCGCGTGCTGCTCTCAGACCGCGACCTCCGGGCCGAAATCGAACAGGGTCGTGTGCGACTCGAGCCCTTCGATGACTTCATGATCCAGCCCTCGAGCATCGATGTTCGGCTGGATCGCTTCTTCCGCGTCTTCGAGAACCACAAGTACCCCTACATCGACCCGCGGCAGGAGCAGTCCGAACTCACGCGCGCCGTTGAAGTGCGATCGG
>JAJXSV010000111.1 GCA_021784375.1 Actinomycetes bacterium
TGACGACGAGCATGGTCGCCAAGGCGGGTGCGAGCATGCCTGCACCCTTCGCCATGCCCCCGATGGTGTACCCGGAGCCCTTGCGCACCGCCGTCTTGGGGACGGAGTCAGTGGTCATGATGGCGAGTGCGGCGAGGTCACCGCCGTCGGGTGAGAGCCCGGCGAAGGCCGCATCGACGCCAGCCAGCACCTTGTCCATGGGAAGTCGCACCCCGATGAGTCCGGTCGAGCACACGGCTACGTCTTCGGGGAGCAGGCCGACCAGCGCGGCCACGCGCCTTGCCGTGTGCTCGGTGTCGGCCAGTCCATCGGGTCCGGTGCACGCATTCGCCCCACCGGAGTTGAGCACGACGGCGCGAGGCGAGCGGCCGTCGTACATGAGTTCCTGCGTCCATCGCACCGGTGCCGCCTTGACGCGATTGGTGGTGAACACCGCGGCCGCCGCGAACGAGGGACCGTCGTTCACCACCAATGCGAGGTCTGGCTTGCCACTGGACTTCAAACCGGCTGCCACGCCGGCGGCGCGGAAGCCCTGTGCTGCGGTGGTGCTCATGGTGCGACTCCGATCCTTGCGAGTCCGGAAGTCTCCCCGAACCCGTACATGAGATTGGCGTTCTGGATGGCCTGGCCGGCTGCACCCTTCACCAGGTTGTCGAGTGCCACGGTGATGACGACCCGACCAGTGTGCGCGTCGAAGGTCCCCTGCAGGTGCACCGCGTTGCTGCCCAGCACCGAAGCCGTGGCAGGCTGCCTGCCAGCTGGCAGCACCCGGATGAAGGGCTCATCGCGGTAGCGATCGGCGAGCAACCCGTGCACGTCCGGGTCGCCCCCGGAGACCACGCGTGCCGTCAGGGTGGCGAGGATGCCCCGAGGCATAGGCGCGAGCAGGGGCGTGAAGGACAGGCGCACCTGCGCTGACGTCAACGCCGACAGGGTCTGTTCGATCTCCGGCGTGTGCTGGTGTGCGCCCCCGACCTTGTAGGCGGTCATCGAACCCATCACCTCGGTCGCCAACAACGACTCAGTGGCCTTGCGGCCCGCTCCGCTGGTGCCGCTCGCTGCCACCACCACCAGGTCGGAGGGATCCACGCGATCGAGCACGGGTGCGAAGCCCAGGGCAATGGCAGTCGCGTAGCAGCCCGGGTTGGCCACCCTCCTGGCAGCCCTGATGCCGGCTCGATCGGCGAGCTCGGGCAGCCCATAGGTCCAGGTGCCCGCGTGCTCGAAGCCGGGGTAGTAGCGCCTCCAGGCGTCCGCCGAGGACAGGCGGAAGTCGGCGCCGAGGTCGACGACGCGCACCCGGTTCGGCAGGTCCGCGACCACGGCTGCGGATTTCCCATGCGGTAGCGAGAGGAACACGAGGTCTGCTCGGGACAGCACCTCCGCGGTCGTGGGCTCGATGGTGGTATCCCCGAGGGCCCCCAACTGCGGGTGCAGGTCCCCCAGTTGCTGCCCGGCGTTGGCGGCCGCGGTCACCGCCACCGCCTCGAACTCCGGGTGCCCGGCGAGCAGGCGCAGCAACTCCCCACCGGCATAGCCCGAGGCTCCGGCGACGGCGACGGCAGTGGTCATGCACACATTATATACGCGTATGCGTATATCTAGCGGAGGGTGGCTCCCAGGGCCGCCCCGGCCGCGACCGCCGCCGCGCGCAGTTCCGCGAGTTCGCCCTCGGAGAGGGTTCGGTCGTGGGCACGCAGTCGGAGCGCGAAGGCCAGCGAACGATGCCCGATCGGCACGTGGGCGCCGCTGAACACGTCGAAGCAGCGCACAGACTCGCAGGCGTCGCCGAGCGCCATAGCGATGGCCTGCTGGAGCGTCGCCGCGCTGACCTGGTCGGGCGTGACGAAGGCAAGGTCCTGCAACGCCACCGGGAAGGTCCGCACGGGCTGGGCGACGACTGCACCCCCCGGCGCCGCATACAGGGGCTCGAGGTCGATCTCGAAGCACGCGGACCCTCGCGGCAGACCGAAGTTGGCCGCCACCCTGGGGTGCAGTTCCCCGCCATGCCCGATCACCCGACCGTCGAGGGTGAGCGCCGCGCACCGTCCTGGATGCCAGGGAGCCGACTCCGCAGCGGTGACTTCCAGCGTGGCCCCGGCCAAGGCCCCGAGGCCCACCGCGAGGGCGATGGCATCTGACCAGGAGACCGCACGGCCAGCAGTCTGCGGACCCGCGAGCAGGCGCTGGCCGACGAGCACCCCGGCCGCGTGCTCGGACTGTGCAGGGATGGCCGCATCGATGGCACGCAGCTCGTCGTCTGTGGGTCGCCGCTCGACACCGGGCTGCGGTGCAGGCGCGCGTGTCGCGGAGGGCCCGGTGACCAGCGCGGTCTCATAGATGGCGAGGTCGCGTAGGCCGCGGCCCACATTGCGTTGCGCGGCCGCGAGGAGCGGAGCGAGCAGGGTCGTGCGCATGAGCGGAGCCTCGGCGCTGAGCGGGTTCAACAGGGATACGCCATCGCGCCGGGGGTCGTCCCCCGGCAACAGCAGGGCGTCAAGGTCTGCCACCCCGATGAACGGGTAGTTCACGACCTCGGTCATGCCGCCGTAGGCGAGCGAGCGAGACAGGCGTCGACGCAGCCTCTGCCGGGGGGTCATGCCCCGTCCACCCTTGGCGACCGGCAGTTCCGCGGGGATGCGGTCGTATCCGGTGAGCCGCGCCACCTCCTCGACCAGCTCCGCGACGCCATTCAGGTCGGGCCGCCAGGTCGGGGGCACCACGACCAGTTCTGAGTCGCCGGACACCAGGCAGCCAATGGCCTCCAAGGAGGACACGACTGCCTGAGCCGGGATGGCGTAGCCGATCAGGCGGGACGGAGCTGCCACGTCCATGACGATGGCGTCCGGCTCGCGTCGGATGTCCTGTGCGGCCGCCCCGTGGTAGGTGGCTCCGCCGAACTCCACGAGCAACTGCACTGCCCGGGCACTGGCGGCTTCCTGGATGTCAGCGTCCACGCCGCGCTCGAAGCGCTTGGACGCCTCCGAGATGAGGCCGTGTCCCCGCGATTGGACGCCGATGGCGGTGGGATCGAAATGCGCTGCCTCGATGACGATCTCGCTCGACCCGGCATCGATCTCGGTGCTCAGGCCACCCATGGTGCCGGCCAGCGCCACGGCGCCGGTGTCGTCGGCAATGACCACATCCGCGGGCGTAAGCGTGCGCTTCACGTGGTCGAGCGTCTCGAGCCGCTCCCCTGCGTGGGCGCGGCGCACCACGATGTCCCCGACCACCTTGCTGCGGTCGAACGCATGCAGTGGCTGGCCCAGCTCGAACATCACGTAGTTCGTGACATCGACCGCAAGTGAGATGTTGCGCACTCCCACCAACTGCAGCCGGCGCTGCATCCAGATCGGTGACGGTGCCTGCGGATCGAAACCGCTGAGCGTCCGCAACACGATGTGGTCTGCCCCGTCGTCGATCCGCACACCGGTCAGGGAGCCGTGCGATGCGGGCGGTACGTCGATCGCCAGTGCGCGGTCCGTGAACGTCCAGCCCGTGGCATGGGAGAGTTCACGCGCCGCGCCGCGGATGGACATCGCATATCCGCTGTCAGGAAGCACGTTGAGTTCGACCACCTCGTCGGCGAGGTGCAACAGGGCGATGGCATCGCTGCCCAATTCCGGGTCGAGGCCGAGCGTGGCCAGCCTGATGATGCCGGCATGGTCATCCCCCATCGCCAGTTCGCGGGCCGAGCAGATCATGCCGTCCGACACGTGCCCGTACGTCTTCCGCGCGGCGATGGCAAACCCCCCGGGCAGCACGGCCCCGGGCAGGGAGACGATGACCTTGTCACCCTCGAGGAAGTTCCGCGCGCCGCACACGATGCCGTGCACCTTGCCATCGCCGACCTCGACCTGACACCAGCGGATGGTCTTGCCATTGCTCTGCGCTTCCTCCTCGAAGGAGAGCACGCGCCCCACGACGATGGGCCCGACGAGGTCAGCACCGACCGCCTCTGCCGACTCGGGTTCGATGCCGATACGCACGTAGGCGTCGACGATGTCGGCCAGCGTGGCCGATTCGGGGATGGCGATGAAGTCGAGCAGCCAGGAACGGGGAACGCGCATCAGAACTCAACTCCGAATTGCTGCGAGAAGCGGATGTCGCCCTCGAACATGTCTCGCAGGTCAGTGATCCCGTGCCGGAACATGAGCGTCCGCTCGAGGCCCATGCCGAATGCGAAACCGGTGTACCGGGAGTCGTCGATCCCGCAGGCCCGCAGGACGGCCGGGTTCACCATGCCGCAACCACCCCACTCGATCCAACGGGGCCCGCCCTTCGCCTGCGGGTACCAGAGATCGAACTCCGCGCTGGGCTCGGTGAACGGGAAGTAGGAGGGACGCCAGCGCACCCTCGCATCGGTCCCGAACATCGCCTGCGCGAAGTGCAGCAGGGTGCCCTGCAGGTGGGCCATGGTGAGCCCCTCGTCAACCGCCAGTCCCTCGACCTGGCTGAACACCGGGGAGTGCGTGGCGTCGAGTTCATCGGTTCGGAACACGCGGCCGGGCACCACGACGTAGATCGGCGGCTGCTTGGCGAGCATGGTGCGCGCCTGCACTGGCGACGTGTGCGTGCGCAGGACCAGGTGGCTGCCTTCCGGTGCCACGAAGAAGGTGTCCTGCATGCCGCGAGCCGGGTGCTCGGCAGGGATGTTCAAGGCATCGAAGTTGAACCACTCGGCTTCGAGTTCGGGACCCTCGGCCACCTCCCAACCCATGGAGAGGAAGACGTCGCCGACGAATTCCGAGAGTGCCGTCAAGGGATGGCGTGCGCCGCGGGGAAGGTCGTCGACGACGAGTGTGACGTCCACCTTCTCCTCGGCCAGCATGCGTGCCGCGGCCTCGGCTTCGAGCTCCTCGGCGCGGACGTCAAGCGCGCGCTTGATCTCCTGGCGCGCCTTGCCGACGCGGGCACCGGCGTCCGCCTTGGCGGCAGGCGGAAGGGCACCGATCTCACGGTTGGCCAGCGCGAGTGGTGAGCGGTCCCCGGAATGTGCCAAGCGCGCGGACTTCAAGGCCTCCAGATCCGCCGCATTCGCGATGTCGCGCAACGCGTCGGCCACGGCTGCCTCGACGGCTTCGACATCGAGTGCCGAGACCTGCTTCGGGTCGTAGTTGCTGTTCGGTGCGGACATGGGATCTCCTTCGCGGGGGCAGTGTATTTCAGCGAAGGTGCCGGCCTCCCGATGCGCGTCGGGCGCCGGCTAGCTGAATCGGGCGCGCACGGTGGCGAACATGGCGACCGCCCCGGCCACAGCGACGTTGAGGCTCTCGGCTTGGCCCGGCATGGGGATCGACACCGCCTGGACCCGCGTCAACAGGCCGCTGGGCAGGCCGTGCGCCTCGGAACCGAGCCACCAGGCAAGCGGCTCACGCAGCACCGCATCATGCAGGTCGAACAGGGAGGTCGCACCTTGGCCGGCCAGGCCGAAGGAGGTGATGCCCGCTTCGCCCAGTGCGGCCGTGGCCTCCAGCGGTTCCAGGCCCTGCACGAGCGGGAGGTGGAACAGCGAGCCCGCGCTGGAGCGGATGACCTTGCCATTGAACGCATCCACGCTGCCTGCAGTGGCCAGCACGGCGTCGGCCCCCGCGGCATCTGCGGTGCGGATGATGGTGCCCAGATTGCCGGGATCGCTGATGCCCACACACACGACGAGCAGCGACGGTCTCTCCGCCAGCACATCGTCCAGCGAGCGGACGGGCATCGTGCAGATGGCTACGACACCTTGCGGCTGCTCGGTCTCGGAGAGTGACTCGATGGCCCTGGTGGTGACCAGGGCGGAGGCTTCGTCGCCGAATTCCGAGACCATCGCCTCGCGCGTGTGGTCGACCAGCAACGTCTGTACGAGGCCCGCGTTCAGGGCTTCCCGAACGGCCTGCGGGCCCTCAGCGAGGAAGAGTCTCTGGTCGCGACGTTCCCGCGGCTTCAACAACGCACGAGCCCCGACAACGAGACCGGCATGCGGTCCCAGGATGTCGGGGCTCATGGCTGCGAGGCGACTACGCGACGGGAAGCGCGGCCTTGGCCGTCGCCACGAGCGAGGCGAAGGCGGCGGCGTCATTGACCGCGAGATCGGCGAGCATGCGGCGATCGACTGCCACTCCGGCCAGGTTGAGGCCCTGGATGAAGCGGTTGTACGTCATGTCGTTCTGGCGCGCCGCGGCGTTGATGCGGGTGATCCACAACTTGCGGTAGTCGCCCTTCTTGTCCTTGCGGTGGTCGTATGCGTAGACCCAGGAGCGCGTGACCTGCTCCTTGGCCTTGCGGTACAGGCGCGAACGTTGTCCGCGGTAGCCGCTCGCCTCTTCGAGGACGGAGCGACGCTTCTTCTGCGCGTTGACCGCGCGCTTCACACGTGCCATGGTTCAGGACTCCTTAACGCAGGCCGAGAAGGCGCTTCGCGACCTTCGTGTCGGGGGCGGACATTTCAGCATCGAGGCCGAGGCGGCGCGTGCGACGCGACGACTTGCTCTCGAGCTTGTGACGCATGTTCGTCTGCTCGTGCGTGATCTTGCCCGAGCCCGTGCGCTTGAAGCGCTTCTTCGCACCACTGTGCGTCTTCATCTTCGGCATGTGTTCCCGCCCTATTCGTTGACTGTGGCCGCGGTGTCGTCCGCGGACCGGCGCTTCGCCTCGGAGGCC
>JAJXSV010000112.1 GCA_021784375.1 Actinomycetes bacterium
CAGCGGGCGCGCGGTCTCCCCACCGGTACACGCAGCGCGGTCAGGCCCGCTCAGACCGTGCCGTAGAGGCGGTCACCCGCATCGCCCAGCCCGGGCACGATGTAGCCCTTCTCATTCAGGCGCTCATCCAGGCCAGCGGTGACGATGGTGACGTTCACGGCTCCCTCGAAGGCTGTGTCGACGCTTGCCAATCCCTCGGGCGCGGCGAGCAGGCAGATGGCGGTGACGTCGGTTGCGCCGCGCGCCAGCATCATGCGGATGGCCGCGATGAGCGTGCCCCCCGTGGCGAGCATGGGGTCGAGCATGAACACCTGGCGGCCAGCGATGTCCTTGGGGATGCGTTCCGCGTACACCGACGCCAGCAGTGATTCCTCGTCGCGCACCATGCCGAGGAAGCCCACCTCGGCGTTCGGCAGGAGCCGCATCATGCCCTCGAGCATGCCCAGGCCCGCACGCAGGATCGGCACGACCAGCGGCTTGGGGTCGGCGATGGCCACACCCTGCGTCACGGCGACCGGCGTGCGCACCGTCACCGGCTCGACGCGGATGTGACGCGTGGCCTCGTAGGCGAGCAGCGTCACCAGTTCGTCGGCCAGGCGGCGGAATTCGGGCGAGGAGGTCTGCTCGTCACGCAGGGCCGTGAGCTTGTGGGCGATGAGCGGGTGATCGGCAACGTGGGTGCGCATGCGCAAAGCCTAAGGGGCGCGTTGGCGCACTTGCTTGGGCACAAGGCCATGCCCCGCCCCTCGATCCAAGGCGCCACAATGTGTCCGTGAAGCCTGCAGCAGCGGACGAGTTGGCGATGCGCGAAGCCCTTGCGGAAGCAGGGCTTTCCGGCGATGACGTGCCGATCGGCGCGGTCGTCCTCGACGCCTCGGGCCGCATCATCGGGCGCGGACACAATGCGCGGGAGGCGACCGGCGACCCGAGCGCGCATGCCGAAGTGGTGGCCCTGCGTGCCGCAGCGGAGGCCCAGGGCGAGTGGCGGCTCGAGGGCTGCACGCTGGTGGTCACCCTGGAGCCCTGCACGATGTGTGCGGGCGCCATCGTCAACGCGCGCATCGCGCGGCTCGTCTTCGGCGCAACGGACGACAAGGCGGGCGCCGTCGGTTCGCTGTGGGACGTGGTGCGTGATCGCCGCCTCAACCACCGCGCGGAAGTCGTCGCCGGCGTGCTCGCAGACGAGTCCGCCAAGCTGCTCAAGGACTTCTTCGCGCAGCACCGCTGACCGCGTCCGGCGTCGTGGGCATTCCGTCAACCCCGGTTGCATTTAGTTGAAACTACAACTAATGTCGTGGGCATGACGGAAGCAGCGGACAGGCAGCAGTTCGAGATCGGCCTCTTCACCTTCGGTGAGCTCACGGCGGATGCCGCGACGGGAGCGTTGCTGCCGCCGGCCCGACGCCTCCGCGAATTCATCGAACTGGCCAGGATCGCCGACCAGGCGGGCCTCGACGTCTTCGGCGTGGGCGAGCACCATCGCCCCGACTTCTCCATCGCCTCACCGGCCGTCGTCCTGGCGGCCATCGCCGAGGCCACCACTCGCATCCGGCTCACGAGCACCGTCACCGTGCTGTCGACGTCCGATCCGGTGAAGGTGTTCGAGGACTTCACGGCCGTCGACCTCATCTCGGACGGCCGTGCGGAGATCACCGCCGGCCGCGGTGCGTACACGGAGTCGTTCCCACTCTTCGGCCATGATCTCTCGGACTACGACGAGCTCTTCGAGGAGAAGCTCGATCTGCTGCTGCGGCTGAACTCCTCGGAGCGCGTGACCTGGCAGGGGCGTCATCGACCATCACTCCAGGACGTCGGTGTCTACCCGCGCCCGGTGCAGTCGCAACTTCCGGTGTGGATCGCCGTCGGGGGGACTCCGGCGAGCGTTGCCCGAGCCGGACGCCTCGCCCTCCCGACCTACTTCGCCATCCTGGGGAAACCGGAGGGCTTCGTGCCGCTCGCGCGGTACTACCGGGAGACCGGTGCCGCTGCCGGCCATCATGCGACGGCCCTGCGCCTGGGGGTGACGAGCCACTTCCACGTGGGTAGCACCACGCAGGCTGCACGCGACACCTTCTACCCGTACTACTCCCGATACATCGGCATGAACATGCCCTCCGCACGCGGTGTCGCGCTACCCCGTGATGCCTTCGACGCCTGGGCAGCACCGCGTGGTGCGCTGTTCGCCGGCAGCGTGCAGGAGGTCACCGAGAAGATCCTGTGGGAGCACGAGATCCTCGGGCATACCCGCTTCCTCGCCCAGATCGGGCTGGGCGGCCTGCCCTTCGCGGAGACCGCGGCATCGATCGAGTTGCTGGCCACCGAGGTGCTGCCTGCGGTGCGCCGGGCCCTGGCCTGACG
Source organism: Actinomycetes bacterium (assembly GCA_021784375.1). The sequence goes on from JAJXSV010000112.1 coordinate 2,359, forward strand.
CGTACCGGCCGGGCGGGAGCGCGGCTCCACTGCGTGGGCGCAGGGTTCCGGGCTCGGGGAGCGGGCATCGTTGCGCCAGGTAATCAAAACTTGAACTATTATGGTGGCCCACGCACTTGGAGGTGTGATCATGACGGCCACCGGGCTGCTCCTGATTCGTCTGATGTTCGGCCTGACCTTCGCCGCCCACGGCTCGCAGAAGCTGCTTGGCTGGTTCGGAGGCCCCGGCCTCAAGGGCGCGGCCGCCATGTTCGAGTCGCTCGGTGTGAAGCCGGGGCTCCCCATGGCCTTCCTGGCCGCGTTGGGCGAGCTGGTGAGTGGCCTGGCCTTCGCGGCCGGCTTCGCCACGCCGATCGCCGGCGTCATCATGGCCGCCGTCATGGTGGGTGCGACCTTCACCGTCACCGGCAAGCAGGGCTTCTGGATCCTCAATGGTGGCGCCGAGTACACCGTCTCCATCCTCGCGGTAGCCGTCGGTGTCGCCCTCATCGGTGCCGGTCGGTACTCGCTGGACCATGTCATCGGCTGGTTGGGGCAGTAGCAGCTCTCCTGCAGGAGTTCGGCCGCAGTCGGCGAACTGGCGGCGGCACGCGCGTTCCCGGTGGGGCTCCCGCGCCATCCGTCGTACCGCCAAGTGCAGCCGCGGGACAACGGCGAGGAATTATCTCGCAATGCGAGGTAATATCGGCGCATGACGTCAGCAGATCTGCGATTGGCTGAGGATCTCCTGGAGACCATGGGTTCCCTGCGCCGTCAGGTGCGGGGGACCGTCGGCCGCCCCTGGCCCGAGGCCGAGTTGCGCGCCTCCGAGGTCGAGCTCATCAGACTGGTGCGCCGGCAACCGTCGATCTCCGTCAACGAAGCGGCTGCCGCTCTCGGGTTGGCCGCGAACTCGGTGTCGATGCTGGTGCGCAGGCTCACCGATGCCGGCATGCTCGTGCGCGCGATGGGAGACGACGATCGTCGGGTCGCCCGCCTGAACCTGGCCCCGCAGGCCAGACGGGATGTGGAGCAGTGGCGGGACCGTCGGGGAGTCGTCGTAGCCGACGGACTGGCAGCCCTGTCCCCTTCGGAGCGGGAGCAGATCCAAGCGGCACTGCCTGCGCTGTCGAGCCTCGTCGGGCACCTGCGGGCAGCGCAGGGGGTGTCGGCATGAGTGTCACTGCGATAGCCGTCGACTGCAGGGGCCTCACGCATCGTTTCGGCGATCAAGTTGCGGTCGACGACCTGGATCTGCGCGTGGAGCACGGACAGATCGTCGGGCTGCTCGGTCCGAATGGGGCTGGCAAGACGACCACGATCCGCGTCCTCAACACCCTGCTGCCGGTGCAACAGGGGCATGTGGAGGTCTTCGGTCATGACGTGGCGCACGCATCCATCACCGTACGGAGGCTCATCGGCTATGTGCCGCAACAGCTTTCCATCGAAGCCGCACTCACCGGACGGGAGAACGTGGGCCTCTTCGCGCGGCTGTTCGACGTACCGCGTCGCCAACGCAGTGCACGCGTGGACGAGGTCCTCGCTGCGATGGACCTCTCGGAGTCCGCGGACCGGCTCGCCGGCACCTACTCGGGCGGCATGATCCGCAGGCTGGAACTGGCACAGGCGCTCGTGAACCGACCTGCGCTGCTCATCCTCGACGAGCCCACCGTGGGACTTGATCCGGTCGCGCGCGATGGCGTCTGGGACCGCGTACGTCACATGCGGGATGAGTACGGCATGAGCGTCCTGCTCACAACGCACTACATGCAGGAGGCCGATGAACTGTGCGACCGCATCGTCCTGCTGCACCGCGGTCGCCTGCGGGCCGAGGGCCAACCGCAGCAACTGAAGTCGGTGCTCGGCCCGGAGGCGTCGCTCGACGATGTGTTCCGCCACTACACGGGTGACAGCCTGAGCCAATCCACCGAGTCGGAAGGAGGCATCGCCAGTGTCCGCACCATCCGCCGCACCGCACGTCGTGTCGGCTGAAGATCGACAGCAGGGGCTGCCGCCATCCTGGCGCATGCTCCCATCGCGTGTCCTCACCTTCTGCGTGGTCGAGATGCAGAAGCTCCGTCATGACCGGACGGAACTCGTCACACGCTCGATACAGCCCATCCTGTGGCTCGTCATCTTCGGCCAGACCTTCAGCCGCATCCACGCCATCCCCACCGGTTCGCAGCCCTACCTCGACTACATGGCACCCGGGATCATCGCCCAGTCGGGCATGTTCATCGCCATCTTCTACGGGATCCAGATCATCTGGGAACGCGACGCCGGCATCCTCGCGAAGTTGCTGGTAACGCCGACGCCCCGCATCGCGCTGGTGGCGGGGAAGTCGTTCGCTGCCACCGTTCGAGCGCTGGCGCAGGTGCTCGTCGTGCTCGTCGTGGCGGCGATGCTCGGCGTCCACCTCAGGTACAACCCGTTGCACCTGCTGGGGGTCGTGCTGGTCGTGACCCTGGGCACCGCGTTCTTCTCGTGCCTTTCCATGACCATTGCCGGCCTCGTGCGGTCACGCGATCGGCTCATGGGCATTGGGCAGGCGATCACCATGCCGCTGTTCTTCGCGTCCAATGCCCTGTACCCACTCGCCCTGATGCCGACATGGCTGCGCGTGCTCAGCAACATCAATCCGCTGAGCTACGAGGTCGGTGCCCTCCGCGACCTGCTCGTCGGTTCCCCCAGCAACCTGCTGCGCGACTTCGCCGTGCTGCTGCTGGCCGCTGGCGCCATGATGTACGCGGCCTCCCGCCTGCTCGATCGCCTGGCCCGCTGAGCGCGGACTCCTGCTCCTCAGCGGCGGACCGGTGCCACGTCCACCGCGTGCCCGGGGGCGCGGCCGCCCTGCGATGCCCGTGGCGGTTGGTCCGCTTCCTAGACTGCTGGCATGACGCTCCGCCTGCGCCTCGGCATGCTCGCTGCCGATGCCGCGGGCCTGGCCTCCCGGCTGCTCGGTCGCGGCCGGGGCGTAGCCATCAAGGGGCGGGTGCTGCTGGCCGTCGCGCCGGGTGCGCTGCACGAGCTGGCAGAGGGCCGGCGAGTGGTGTTGGTGAGCGGCACCAACGGCAAGACCTCGACGACATCGCTCCTGGTGTCACTGCTCGCACCGCTGGGCCCCATCGCCTCCAATGACTCCGGCGCCAATCTCACCGGTGGTGTGGTGTCGGCGCTCGCCGCTCGGCCGCGCACCCCGCTGGTGGTGCTCGAAGTGGACGAGATGCACCTGCCGATGATGATGGATGCGCTGCGGCCCACCCTGCTCGTGCTGCTCAATCTCAGTCGGGACCAACTGCATCGCACGCAGGAGGTGCGCGTCATCGCCAATCGCTGGCGCCACGCCCTCGACGGCCATCCCGAGGTGCAGGCGATCATCGACTACGAGGACCCCTTCCTGGCCTACGTCACGCAGGCGCACGCGCTCACGACCCGCATCGGCTTCGAGTACCGGGAGCACATCGACGCCGCCTGCTGCCCAGGCTGCTCGCACCCGCTCACCTGGGAGCCCCCGCGATACCACTGTGCGTCGTGCGGGCTGGGCGGCTTGGAGGTGGCCGTGCAGGAGGCGCCCGGTGATGCGATCGCGCGCAATGCAGCGCTGGCCCGTGCCGCCGCCCGCTTCCTGGGCGTTGCCGATCCGCCGTCCGACGTCACCCGTGATCGCATAGCCACGCTGCAACTGGGCGGCCGCGAGTTGCGGCTGCGGCTGGTGAAGAACCCCGCCTCCTGGACCGAGGCCCTGCAGCACCTGCCCGAGGGCCCGGTGATCCTTGCGGTCAACGCGCGCGGCGTGGACGGCCGGGACACCTCCTGGCTGTGGGACATCGACTACACGCCCTTGGGCGGGCATCCGGTCGTCGTCACCGGCGATCGTCGGTTGGACGCGAGCTACCGCATCGCGACCGCTGGCATGCCGCACGGGGTGGCGCCCGACCTCGAGCAGGCGGTGGCCGAGCTGCCCCCGGGCCCGGCCACGGTCACGGTGCTCATGTCGTACACCGCCTACATCGCGGTGGCGTCATGAAGCGCATCGACATCGTGGTCGTCCATCCCGAGCTCATGGGCACCTACGGCGACGGGGGCAACGCCGAGGTCCTGGCGCACCGCGCACGTCTCGCGGGCGTGGAGGCCGTGGTGCACCCCGTCGCCCACACTGCGGACCTACCGGATGATGCCGACCTCTACTGCATCGGCGGGGGCGAGGACGTGGCCCAGATCGCCTGCGTGGCGGCGCTGCGAGGGCAGGGCGCCGCGGCGCTGGC
>JAJXSV010000113.1 GCA_021784375.1 Actinomycetes bacterium
ATGAACTCGATCGGGGTCACCAGCAGGTAGATCGGCTTGGGCACGCCCGCGGGGAAGAGGTTCTCCTTGAGGTAGTGGCCGAGGCCGTGGTGCTTGATGCCGGAGACGTTGAACACGACCCAGGAGACGAGCGCCAGCATCATGGGAACCGCGATCACGGAGGTCCCGGCGATCTGCAGACCGGGCACGAAACCGGTGATGTTGAAGGCCAGGACCATGAAGAAGAGGGTGGTGAGGTAGGCGGTGTAGGGCTCGCCCTTCTCCCCCAGCACCTCGGTGACGACATTGTTCTTGACGAAGTTCAGTGCCACCTCGCCGGCGTTCTGCACACCGCGTGGCACGAACTGCGGCTTACGGAAGGCGAGAGTGAAGAAGACGATCACGACGAACGTCATGAGCAACCCGATGAGGTTGATGCGCGTCATGCGGAATGCCGTGTTGGCGAAGAGCGCCGCCGGCGGGAAGAACTCGTGGACGGTCGGTGGTTGAAACGTCGATCCAGAGGCGATCATCCAGGCGCGAATCATGCTCGCGTCGCTCCCCTTCGGTCCGCGGGCTCAGCCGGATGGCTCACTGCCCGTACTTCTTGTAGACGACGTACACACTCGTGATGAACCCGACGATCACACCGACGGCCGTGAGCGCGCGCCCCGTGCCAAGCCAGTGATCGGCGAGCCACCCGATACCACCCCAAGTCGCCGGCCCCGCAACCAACGTGGAGATTGCTGCCCACGCCATTGACTCGGCGTGGTCATCGTTGGAGTTGCCGGAACGACCATCCGGTAGGTGCTCGTCCATCGGGCCGAACACTAGCAATGAATTGCACAGTGCTTACGGTCGGGAGGTCCAATTCCCATAGACGGGAGGCGGCACCCGTCAGCGCGGATCGCTGTAGTACTGCGGGCTGCGGGTGACGGTCCAGCCCTCCAGCATGAGCAGTCCGAAGGTCCCGAGCAGTAGGGCGACAAGGAAGCTGGGCTTGTCGTACCAGGTCTCGCGCTTCAGCCAGTGCAGGAACAGCATCAGGGCCAGCACCTTGGGCAGCCAGGAGCCGAGAATGGCGAAGCCCAGGTACTCCGGGCGCAGTCGGCGCGCCCATACCCCGCTCACAGCAGTGATGCCGAGGAAGACCGTGGGAATGACGGCTCCCAGCAGCGCACCGGCCGCACCTGCCTGCCCACGCAGGGCGTAACCGAGCAGGGCGCTCACGACAGCGAGCCCGAGCGAGGCCGGGCCACCGTAGGCGAGGGCCCGCAGCAGGGGATCGCGCGGCTCAGTGGACATCGGCAGGCTCCGGATGATGGAAGACGGCCGCCGCCAGCAGGCCCACGGCAACCAGGAAGACGACGAGCACGTACAGGGCCGGCGCGAAGGCCAGCGCCACGGTGGAGAAGGCCAGGATGGCGGCGCCGGCATGCATGAGGGTGGCAGCCATGCGCGGGCTATGGCCGAGGTCCAGCAGGCGGTGGTGCAGGTGCTCCTTGTCGGGTGACATGGGGCTGCGACCCCGCAGGGTGCGCCGCACGATGGCCAATGTGAGATCGATCAAGGGGATGGCCAAGGCGGCGAGCGGCAGCAGGATGGGCAGCACCGTGGAAGCCCGACTGGTCCCGGCGAGCGCATTGGGGTCGACCTGCCCGGTGAGGGTGACCGTGCTGCTCGCCAAGAGCAGTCCCAGCATCATGGCGCCGGTGTCGCCCATGAAGATGCGCGCCGGATTGACATTGTGCGGGAGGAAGCCAAGGCACATACCGGTGAGCACCGCGGAGATCAGCGTGGAGAGGGTCGCGCGCTCAAATCCGTAGTTCACGCTCAGCAGGTAGGAGTAGATGAAACTGGCCGCAGCGCCGGCCAGCACGATGCCCGAGGCCAGCCCGTCAAGACCATCGACGAAGTTGACCGCGTTGATACAGACGAGGACGACCAGCAAGGTGAGCAGGGTCGAGGTGAGCGGATCCAGCACGGTGGCATTGCCGAGTGGCAGCCAGATGAAGCCGATGCCGCGCCAGGCCAGGATGCCGGCGGCCATGGCCTGCCCGGCGAACTTGGTGGGTGCGTCGAGGCCGAAGCGGTCATCGACCAGGCCGATGACCACGAGCAGGCCGGTGGCGCCCAACAGGCCCAGCACCGTGCCGGGGTCCTCGAACACCGACTTCATCATGGGCAGTTTCCAGGCCAGGGCGAAGGCGGCCAGCAGCCCACCGAACATGCCCAACCCACCCCAGCGCGGGGTGATCGTGGTGTGCACATCGCGCTTACGGATGTGCGTGTAGGCACCGGCCCGCAGCGCCAGCGCCCGAACACCGGGGGTGGCGAGATAGGTGACGGCCGCCGCCACCATCAGGCACAGAAGGTACTCACGCACCGGCTAAGTATCGTGGCTGCTGCCGGAATTCAGGCGCCGACCTGTCCTGCGCTCGGCCGAACCCGAGCAAGCTCGGTTCGGCGCTCGCTCAGCTCCTCGGGGGTTCGCGCCCTCGGCGCTCAACCCTCGGCTTCGCTCGGCCGAACCCGAGCAAGCTCGGTTCGGCGCTCGCTCAGCTCCTCGGGTAGGCCGGGTACCGGGTGGTGAGGGCGTCGACCTCGGCCGCGATGGCCCTGTGGTCGTCGGCCTTGTCCGTACGCACGGCCCGGGCGATGAGGCTGCCGATGATCTCCATCTCAGCGGTGCCCATGCCCTGTGTGGTGACCGAGGGCGTTCCGACGCGGATGCCCGAAGCAACCGACGGCGGCGCCGGGTCGAAGGGAATGGCGTTCTTGTTGAGCACGATCGAGGCGGCACCACAGCGCGCTTCGGCATCGGCGCCGGTCACACCCACCGGCTGCAGATCGAGCAGCGCCAGGTGGGTGTCGGTGCCACCGGTGGTGGGGCGCAGCCCGTGCGCGCTGAGCGACGAGGTGAGGGCCTTGGCGTTCTCGATGACGCGGCGCGCGTAGGCCTGATAGGCGGGTGTTGCGCACTCGGCCAGGTTGACGGCCTTGGCGGCGATGGAGTGCATGAGCGGCCCGCCCTGCATCATGGGGAAGACGGCCTTGTCGATGGCCTGCGCGAACTCCTGCTTGCACACGATCATGCCGCCGCGGGGGCCGCGCAGCACCTTGTGCGTCGTGAAGGTGACGACATCCGCGTACGGCACCGGGGAGGGAATGGCCTTGCCGGCCACCAGGCCGATGAAGTGCGCCGCATCAACCATGAATTTGGCGCCGACCTCGTCCGCGATCTCGCGGAAGGCCGCGAAGTCGATGAGGCGCGGGATGGCGGAGCCGCCGGCGATGATCATCTTGGGCTTGTGCTCGCGTGCCAGATCGCGCACCTGGTCGTAGTCAATGTCCTCGGTCTCACGATTGACGCCGTAGCCGATGGCGTTGAACCACTTGCCGGAGAAGGAGACCTTGGAGCCGTGCGTGAGGTGGCCGCCCATGGGCAGCGACATGGCGAGCACGGTGTCACCAGGCTGCAGGAAAGCGCCGTACACCGCGATGTTGGCACTGGCGCCGGAGTGCGGCTGCAAGTTGGCGTGGTCGGCACCGAACAGCGCCTTGGCGCGCTCGATGCCGAGTTGCTCGGCCTCATCCACCACTTCGCAACCGCCGTAGTAGCGCTTGCCCGGGTATCCCTCGGCGTACTTGTTGCTGAGCGTCGAGCCGAGGGCGGCGAGTACGGAGGGTGAAGTGAAGTTCTCCGAGGCGATGAGTTGCAGGCCGTTGCGCAGGCGACCCAGTTCGCGCAGCAGAATGTCAGCGATCTGCGGATCCAGTGCTTGGAGCGCGTCGAAATCCGGTCCCCAGAATGGCGTCGTGGTCATGGCTCGTCCTCCGCAGTCGGTGGAGCGCAAGCCTAGCGACGGCGTCACCGCTGGAAGCGGTTGGGGCGGCATGCGCGACAGCCTTGCCGGGGACTGCGCTGAGCCCGAAATCGGTTCCACATCGCGGACCCCGCAGCTCAGGGTGCGCGGGCGGGCCGGACTACGGTCAGGCCAGATCCGGGAGCAGGGCCCGCAGTTGCTGCCGCGAAAACGCACCCTCGCGCACGAGGCGCGCTTCGTCCCCTGTCACGTCCACGATGGTGGACGACTGCTCCTCGAGCAGCGGACCACCATCGAGGTAGACATTCACCACTGCACCCAGCGCCTCCTCCACCTCGGCGATGGAGCGGTGGGGTTGGTGACCGGGCAGGTGCGAGGGCACGCAGGCGGTGGGCCCGAGGGCGCGCACCAACTCCAGCGTCCAGGGGTGCAGCGGCATACGCAGGGCCACAACCCCCTCGGGCGTGCATCGCCAGGGCAGCGACGGCTGTACGCGGGCCAACAGGGTGAGGGGGCCGGGCCAGCAGTCCCGCATGAGCACACGGGCCGCTGCACCGCTCTCCCCCACCAGCAGCGCGACACCGTCTACGGTGCTTGGCCGCGGCACGAGCACCGGCACGCTCATATTGGGCCGGGCCTTCAAGTCCACGATGTTTTCGATACCGCTGTGCGAGAAGGCATCCGTAAGCAACGAATAGGCGCCGTCGATATTGGCCGCGATCAGTTCACCCCGTCGGGCGGCGGCGATGGCATGGGTCAGGCCGTCTGCGCGTTGCTGCGCATCAGCGCCGTCGTAGTGGAAGCCCACTGGCACAGCCTGTCATGCCTCAGCGGGAGTGCCGGATCGCGGTGGTGTAGCGCGGACGATCGGCGAGATCGCGATGATCCTGCACGTCGAGGAAGGCTCCGTGCTGGCGCATGAGCTGGGGCAGGCTGCCGGCGATCACAGTGTCGTTGTCGGTCGCGGAAGGCTGCCGCTCGCCCTGCGCATCGGCGTGCTCGATGACCAAGTAGCCGCCGTCCTGCAGGCACATGGCCGCCGTGTCCAACAGGCCCCGGATGACGTCGAAACCATCCGCACCACCGAACAGCGCGACATGCGGATCGTGCTGCAGCACCTCGGGATCGCGGGGCACCATGCCCTCGGGAATGTAGGGCGGATTGGCCACGATGACCGCTGCGCGCTGTTCGAAACGGCGCAGGGCCTCGAGATCACTCACATCGGCGTCCAGCAGTTCCAGGCGGTTGCCGCGAGCAGCGATGGCCGGTGCCAGTCGCTCCGCGTTGCGACGACCCCAGGCCTGAGCCTCCGCGTACTTCTCCACGGCGACCACGTCGACGTTGTCCAGTTCGGTGGCAAGCGAGAGCGCGATGGGCGCTGCACCGGAGCAGAGATCGAGCAGGAGCGGCCGCGTCATCGCCTGTTCGCGCACCCAGCGCAGTGCCGCTTCCACCACGACTTCCGTCTCGGGCCGTGGAACCAGCGCACCCGGTCCGATCTCCAGTTCGAGGTAACGGAAGGGTGCCAGGCCCGTGAGATGCTGCAGCGGCACCCGCGCCTGCCGGGCCGAGATCACACGTTCAAAGTTCATGCGCTGCTCGTAATCGAGCTCATCCACCAGCAGCAGGCGCGCGCGCTTGACGCCCAGCACATGACAGAGCAGCAACTCGGCATCGGTGCGCGCCGAGTCGATGCCCGCTGCCGCCAGTCGTTGCGTGCCGTCGATGAGTGCCTGCCGTGCGGTCAGCATGGTCAGCCTCAGGCGCCCGCGTCGGCGAGACGAGCCTCGCGATCGGCCGCTTGCAGGGCCTCCACCATGGCATCGAGGTCGCCCTCGAGCACGCGATCAAGGTTGTTGGCCTTGTAGTTGACGCGATGGTCCGAGACGCGGTTCTCGGGATAGTTGTAGGTGCGGATGCGCTCCGAGCGATCGACCGTGCGCACCTGCGCCTTACGCGCCGTGGAGGCCTCAGCCGCCGCGGCTTCCTCGGCCGCGGCGATGAGCCGCGCGCGCAGGATGCGCATGGCCGATTCCTTGTTCTGCAACTGCGACTTCTCGTTCTGGCAGGACACCACGATGCCGGTCGGGATGTGAGTGAGCCGCACGGCGGAGTCGGTGGTGTTCACCGATTGTCCGCCCGGCCCGGAGGAACGGTAGACGTCGACGCGGATGTCGGCGTCATTGAGTTCCACCTCGACGTCCTCGGTCTCAGGAAACACGAGCACGCCGGCAGCCGAGGTGTGGATACGGCCCTGGGATTCCGTGACCGGCACCCGCTGCACCCGATGCACGCCGCCCTCGAACTTGAGGTTGGCATAGGGCGCCGCATCGGGCGCCATGGTGCCCTTGGCCTTGACGGCCACGGATACGTCCTTGTAGCCGCCGAGATCGGATTCCTCGGCGTCGAGCAACTCAACCTTCCAGCCCCGCTTCTCGGCCCAGCGCATGTACATGCGGAGCAGGTCGCCGGCGAAAAGCGCGGATTCCTCGCCACCTTCACCCGCCTTGATCTCCAGGATCACGTCCGAGGAGTCCAGGGGATCGCGAGGGATGAGCAGGTCCTCAAGCTTGGATGCCATGTGGTCTCGCTCGGCACTGAGCGTCTCCACCTCGGCGGCGAAGGAGTCATCCTCTGCAGCCAGTTCGGAGGCCGCTGCGATGTCGTCCTGCAACTGGAGCCAGTGCTCGTAGGCCGCGACGATGGGCCGTAGCGCGGCATGCCGCTTGCCCAGTTTGCGCGCGAGGGCGGGGTCGGCGTGCGTTGAGGGGTCGGC
>JAJXSV010000114.1:0-5478 GCA_021784375.1 Actinomycetes bacterium
CTTGCTCATGGGTGTCATGCGCCAGGTGCGTGCCCGACTCGAAGGTCGTGCCGGAGCCGGCATCGGCCAGCCGTGGCGCGACCTGCGCAAGCTCCTGGCGAAGGAACCCCTGCGGGCACCGGGGATCAGTTGGGTCCAGGCAGCGGGCCCCATCGTGCTCGTGACCTCCAGCCTGGTGCTCTGCTCGCTCATCCCGCTCGTGGGTTCCCTCCCCTTCCCCGGTCTGCCGGACGACCTTTTTGTGGTCGTGGGGGTTCTGCTCATCGGCACCATCGCGTTGGCGCTCGTGGGCCTGGATGCCGGCTCGGCCTTCGGCGGCATGGGATCGAGTCGTCACATGACGATCGCCGCGCTCGTCGAACCGACGGTGCTCGTCTCGATCTACGCCATCTCCGTGCCCATCGGCTCCTCCGCGCTGTCGAGGATCGTCAACCACCGGCTTGCGGAGCCGGCCACCATGGCGGCGCCGGTGAGCCTGCTCGCGATGGTGTCGCTCGCCATCGCTGTGGTCGCCGAGACCAGTCGCATGCCGGTGGACAACCCGTCGACCCACCTCGAACTCACCATGGTGCACGAGGCCATGGTGCTCGAGAGCTCAGGCCGTGACCTGGCCTGGTTGGAACTCGGTTCCTGGCTGCGGCTGTCCGCACTTCTGGGACTCATCGGCGCCCTGTCGATGCCCTGGGGCATCGCGGTCGAGGCGACACCCTGGCCGATCATCGTCGGCGTGCTCGCGTTGGGAGTGCGGCTCGCGGTACTGGCGGTGGCGCTGGCAGCGATCGAGGTCTTCCTCGCCAAGCTGCGGCTCTTCCGTGTTCCTGAACTGCTCGCCGGGTCCTTCGTGCTCGCGTTGCTCGCGGTCATCACCTCCTATCTCACGGTGACGGTGTAGCCATGAGTGAGAGCCTCTTCGCCCAGATGATCGGGACCTGTTCGGCGGCCCTGTTGCTCTCCGCCGTCCTGCTGGTGTGGCGACGCGCCCAGGCGGCGGCGCTCCCGCTCATGGCCCTGCAGGGCCTGGCGCTTGCCGGACTGGTCGGCGTACTCGGACTCAAGGAGGGCAGCCCGGAACTCTTGGGCTTGGCCATCCTCGTGCTGGCCTTCAAGGCCGTGGTCCTGCCACTGGTGCTCGTGCGCAGCAGCCGGGGCGAGCAGGGTGGTGCGCCACTCATCAACACGGCGACCTCGCTGATCGCCATGGCCGCGCTGACGGCGGTCGCGTACGGCGTGAGTGCGCCGTTGGCGGTGCTCGGCAGGGGCCCGACCATCCAGGCCATCCCCGTGGGTGTGGCGCTCGTCCTGTACGGGTTCCTGCTGCTCGTCATCGGCCGCCATGCCATCGTGCAGTTGGTGGGATTCCTGGTCATCGACAACGGCACCTCGACCGTCGCCTTCCTCTCCTCCGGCGGTGTCCCGATCATCGTCGAACTCGGCGTCGTGTTGGACGTGCTGCTCGTCGTCCTGATCCTCTACGTCCTCACCGGACGCATTCGCAGTGAGTTCGGCGCCACCGACCTCGACGACCTCACGGAATTGCGCGACTGATGGACCTGCTCCTCATCACCCCTCTCGCCGGATGCGCCCTGCTCGGCATGGCCGCCGCCCTGCTGCGTCGCGCCTGGCTCAACCGCCTGGCGGGTGTCCTTGCCGCGGTGATCGTGCTGGCGAGTGGCCTCGCCATCTCCGCCCAGGTGCTCGCCGGACACACGCTCACTGCACTCGGCGGCCTCCTGCGCGCGGATGCCCTGACGGCATTCATGCTGACCGCCATCGGGGCCGTAGGTCTCACCGCGACCTGGGGCGGGCTGGCGGCGCGGGGTGGCGTGAAGCGCGGGGCCTACGCCTACCCGGTGCTGCTCGTCTCCTTCCTGCTCGCCATGTCCCTGGCGGTGCTCGCCGACAATCTCGGCAGCCTCTGGGTAGCCATCGAGGCCACCACCATCACCACCGCCTTCCTCGTGGGGCACCACAAGACCCGGCAGGCCCTGGAGGCCGCTTGGAAGTATGTGATCCTCGGCTCGGTGGGTGTGGCCATCGCCCTCCTGGGCATCGTGCTCCTCTACTCGGCCACCGTCGCTGCCGGACATGCCACCCTCTCCTGGGTCTCGCTCATGCAATCCGGGGTGCGACTCGACCATGGCCTGATGAAGATGGCGGCCGGACTGACCCTGCTCGGCTTCGCCACCAAGGCGGGCCTCGCACCCATGCACAGTTGGCTCCCCGACGCCCACAGCCAGGCACCTGCCGAAGTGTCCGGCCTGATGTCCGGTGTGCTGCTGTCGGTCGCCTTCTACGGCATCCTCCGCGTGCAGGCGATTGCCGACCGGGCCATCGGCCCCGAGCTCATGCGCAATCTCCTGCTGGCCGGCGCACTGCTGTCCATCGCCCAGGCGGGCGCACTCATCCTGCGACAGCGTGATCTCAAGCGCATGCTCGCCTACTCCAGCATCGAGCACATGGGCGTCATCGCCTTGGCCGCCGCCATCGGCGGGCCGTTGGCCATCGGAGCGGCCCTGCTCCACATGCTCGGACACGGACTCGCCAAGTCGAGCATCTTCGTGGCGTCCGGTCGGATTCTTGCCACTGACGGTACGACGCAACTGGCGAAGTTGCATGCCCTGCTCGTGCGCCGGCCAGCACTGGGCGCGCCGTTCCTGGTGGCCATGGTGGCGCTGCTGGGCATGCCGCCGTTCGCCCTCTTCTTCACCGAGGCCGCCATCGTCTTGGCCGGCTTCCAGCGCGGCCTGGGCTGGGTGACGGGCGCCGCCGTCGCCCTGCTGCTCGTGGCCTTTGCGGGGCTGGCCCGCCAAACCGCGAGGTTGCTGTTCGGCGGCAGCGAAGCGGCCACGGCGGCGCCGACCGACCGCTCGTGGCATGGCCCCCGGCTGCCGCTGATCGCGGCCCTGGCGGTCACGGCGGTTCTCGGCTTCGTGAGCGGACCGGTCGCGGACCTCATCGTCCGCGCCGCGCAGGCACTGGGGGCAGGACAATGACGGACCGGCCGAGGACTGAACGCTTGATGGTGACGTCGCAGAACGTCGCGGATGTCTTCCGGTCGCACCTTGACGACGGGTTCCGGCTGCGGCTGGTGGCATGCCACGAGGACGCGTCCGACTTCCGAATCGTCTATGTCCTGCTGCGGTCGGTGGACGACCGATGCGTCGAACTGGTGCTCCCGGTGTTGCGCGATGAGCCGCGGATTCCCAGCCTGGCGCGCCTGGACTACACGGTGGGTCGGTTCGAACGCGAGGTCTGGGATCTCTACGGCGTCAGCCCGATCGACCACCCGCTTCCCAGGCGCATCGTGCGGCACGGTCACTGGCCCGAGGACTGGCATCCGATGCTGCGCGGCGCAGACCCCAGGCCGGAGTTCACGGAGGATCTGGGTTCGTTCCCCTTCCTGTCCGTGGAGGGTGATGGCGTCTACGAGATCCCGGTGGGCCCCATCCACGCGGGGCTCATCGAGCCAGGGCACTTCCGCTTCTCGGTGGTCGGTGAGACCATCCTGCGTCTCAAGGCCCGCCTCTGGTTCGTGCACCGTGGCCTGGAGCAGCGATTCGAGGGCCGCCGCCCCTGCGACGCCCTGGAGATCAGCGAGCGCGTCAGCGGTGACACCGCCGTCGGGCATTCCCTCGCCTTCGCCATGGCGGTCGAGGACGCCGCAGGCATCGAGGTCAGCCACGAGGACCGTCTGCTCAGGGCCCTGCTGCTCGAGTTGGAGCGGATGCACAACCACATCGCGGACATCGGGGCCATGGCCAACGACGTCGGGTACGGGCTCATGAACGCTCATGCACTGCGCATGCGCGAATCGCTCCTGCGGATCAACGAGCAGGTCACCGGCCACAGACTGCTGCGGGGTGGCGTCATGATCGGAGCTGCGCATGTGCGTGCCCTACCCTCAGCCGCCGCCATCACAGGTCTGGCCGAGGAAGCACAGGAACTCGCCGCGCTCACCTTGAGCAATGCCACTGTGCGTGACCGCTTCAGTGGTACGTCCGTGCTCGATGCCGATTCCGTGCGCCGGCTTGGAGTCCTCGGGTATGTCGCGCGGGCGTCCGGCGTCGACATCGACGCCCGGCGAGACCATCCCTTCGTGGACCTGGGCGACGCCTTCGAGGTGGTGGTCGAGTCGGGCGGTGATGTCATGAGCCGCTACCTGCTCCGTGTCCGCGAGCTGGCCGTGTCGGCTCGCATCGTCGCCGACATCGTCAGCCGACTTGATGGCAGCACCGGATCAGGCCGGGTGGTTGACCCCGTCGGCGCCGGAGCAGGGTTGGGCTTCGTGGAGGGCTGGCGTGGCCTCATCAGCCACCGCGTCGAACTCGACGACGAGGGACGGCTGACCCGAACCAAGATCGTCGATCCGTCGTTCTTCAACTGGACCGCACTGCCTGTCGCCATGGCCGACACGATCGTCCCGGACTTCCCGCTGACCAACAAGAGCTTCAACCAGTCATACGCGGGCAACGACCTCTGAGGCGGGACTCCACGGACCCCACGCTGGCGTATGCGACAGGCGCCCGCGTGTGAACAGAGCGGGGAGCGGCCCCAGAAAGACGGGCCGGCTCCCGCATGCAAGCGAGCGGCGTCAGAGGGCCCACGCCACGGAGAGATCTCGGGCCCGTTCGATTGCCACGGACGGCCGCAAGGCAACAAGGCTGCCCGTGCCACGAGCCCCGCGGAAGAACCATGCAGTCCAGAGACATGCGCGAAGGACGTTCGGGGACTTCACAATGGTGGGCCTTTCAAGAGCCGATACAGAAAAATGGCTCTACCTCTTGAACTGGAGCAAACAGGCCCTCGCGGACGGCCCCAATCTAGCCGTTGACCCCGGATCTGCCCCTGTTGTGGAGCGGAACATCCGCCGCCAGCGCATGCTGACCGACGCGGACATGCAAGAAGTCATCGAGATGTACCGGGCGGGCAAGACCACCCGCCAGATCGCCGAAGCCACCGGCGCCCACCGCCACACCATCGCCAACCGGTTGAAGGCGGCCGGTATCCGATTGCGCCGTGGCAAGATCTCGCAAGACGAGATCGCCAAGCTCATACGTCTCTACGAGTCGGGTCTGTCCCTTGCCGCCGTGGGCAAACGACTGAACCTCGATGCGCAGACGGTGCTCAACTACCTGCGAGGGTCTGGAAGTGCGACGCGCGACACGCACGGCATGGCTCGCCGTGAGCCCTGAGAACTAGCTATCGCGAAGCACCAGAGAGCACATTCCAGACTCGGCGCAAGTCCGATCCGTTCATGGCTGCATCCGTGGGCAAATGCCCGCCCCAATCATTGTCACTCAGAGAACCTAAGTACGCGCGAGCCGTCGCAGGGCGAAGAACTTCAGTGGGTCTGGTCGCTGCGAAAGCGGTTCCTATCGAGTTCGCGACAACTCGAGGGACAGAGCTCATGCGCATGATCACACCTGCCTCGGTATTGACGCCGTGATAAAGCATGGCACCGAGAAGGTTTATGCCTCG
>JAJXSV010000114.1:5488-6575 GCA_021784375.1 Actinomycetes bacterium
TCTTCTGCTACGGAATCGAAATCAATGCCGCTCGTGGGAAGTTTGGACAACGCTGCAAGGCCCCACGTGCCTGCAGTTGCCAGATTCCGGTAGATCGCCCGCGTTGCAGCTGTGAGCGCCGCCGTCGGATCTGTTGCCTCGCTGAAGTAGCGCTCAGCGATGTCGCGCACCGGCACTCCCGCCACCCAGTCCACCGCGATCCGTGCACCGCGGTCGCCACTTCCGCTACCAACCCCTGTCAGCTCTTCAATGCTGTCGCGGATCTGCGGCAGCTGGAGCATGATTCTCATGAGCGTCGGCAAAGCACTCGATTCTGCGCTACTGAACAGACTCTCGGGCAGCCAGTCTTCCGCACTCAGTTTGCCGCCCAATTCGCGCATACCTGCCATCGCAGAGCGAATGCCCTCCGGGGTAAAGCCGGTGCTGTCTGCGAGTGTCGCGCTCTCAAGGTGTTCCGAAAGCTCCACGGCGTAGCGTCTCGTCGCTTCAAGCAATCGCATGCCCTTCTCGCGCTGCTTCGGTGCGGCCTCGGCCAGTGTTGAGTAGCCGAACGTGCCGCGAAGCAGGAGTTCTGTCTCCGCAAGCACGGCATCCAGATTCCGCTTCTGGACGAGTAGGTGCGCAACGTAATTGCGAAAGTCGGCCCATTGGTCGTTATGGAGTGCTCGGTCAAGCTCAAGCAGTCTGCCGGCCGCGTCCAGTTCGTCTAGGAGCACCACAAGCCGAGATACAAGGTCACCGACCTGCTTGCCGACGAATTCGACAAGGTTCGCGCGCTCCCCGGTCTTGCACGAAAGTCCAATGAGTCCGATGCTGTCTTGGTCGACACGCCCCGCCCGACCAGCAAGGTTCCAGAATTCTCGTGGCGTCATTTCACGGGTCCAGCCAGTCGCAGGCAAATGACGGCTTGCCAAGAAGATCGATGAAACCGGGAAATTGAGACCCTGAGACAGGCCGCTAGTGGCAACGAGGACTCGCAACTTGCCGCGTTCAGCAAGCCACTCCATGAGGGCGCGCGTTTCATCGGAGAGGCCGCTGTGGTGCACGCCAACTCGATGATCAAGAAGGGCAATTAGCGCGAAGGGGG
>JAJXSV010000115.1 GCA_021784375.1 Actinomycetes bacterium
ACGCGGTGGGGGCGTTCTCCGGCGGCCTTGGCGGTGTCGTGTTCGCGACACAGATCAACGGCATCTTCGCCGAGCGCTTCAACTTCTCCATCTCCATCCTCATCCTGGCCATGGTCGTGCTCGGCGGCATGGGCAATGTGTGGGGCGTGATGGTGGGAGCGATCGTGCTGTCCTGGATCAACGGAATCGGTTTGCAGCAGTTCGGCAACACCGTGAACGGTGCCTTGGGAACGAACATCGACTTCCCCTCGTTCAACTTCCTGATCTTCGGATCCCTGCTGATCCTCATGATGATGTTCCGCAGAGAGGGCTTCATCCCGGAGGCGCGCGTGCGCCTCGTCATGCATGAGCACGAAGACGACAACGAGGAAGTGCACTGATGGCGAACGCACTCGAAGCAAGCAACGTCACCGTCAAGTTCGGCGGTCTGGTTGCCGTGAACGATGTCTCGTTCAATGTGCCGGAGGGCGGGATCGTGAGCCTGATCGGTCCGAACGGTGCAGGCAAGACCACGTTCTTCAACGTGCTCACCGGTCTCTACAAGCCCACCTCCGGTGCTGTGCAACTGAACCAGCAGTTCATCACCGGGAAGTCCCCGCACATCATCGCCAAGAACGGATTGGCACGCACCTTCCAGAACATCAGGCTCTTCGGCTTGATGACAGCGGAAGAGAACGTCATGGTGGCGATGCACTCGCATATGCGCTCGGGCATCGTGGCCACGCTGATCAAGACGCCGCATCAGCGACGTGAGGAGCGCGAGGCACATGAGCGGGCTCGACAGCTGCTCGACTACGTCGGCATCGGCAAGTACGCGTCGGACTATGCGCGCAACCTGCCGTACGGCGACCAACGCCGGCTCGAAGTGGCCCGTGCACTGGCGCTGAAGCCGAGTGTCCTGCTGCTCGATGAGCCGACGGCGGGAATGAACCCACAGGAATCGGCACGATTCGTCGAGTTCGTGCGCAAGGTACGTGAGGACCAGAAGGTGTCGATCCTGCTCATCGAGCATGACATGAGTGTGGTGATGAAGGTCTCCGAGAGGGTCACGGTACTCGACCAGGGCCAGAAGATCGCGGAGGGCAGTCCTGACGAGATCAAGACCAACCCACGCGTGATCGAGGCCTATCTCGGCAAGTCCGGCGTGGAGGGTGGTCGCTGATGTCCACGATGCTTGAAGTACGCGATCTCACGGTCTCCTACGGGAACATCGTCGCGGTGAAGAACCTCACCATCGATGTGAACGAGGGTGAGATCGTCACCCTCATCGGGAGCAACGGCGCCGGGAAGTCGACGACGCTGCGCACCATTTCGGGACTGCTCAAGCCGAAGAGCGGCTCAGTCACCTTCATGGGCGAGCGCATCGACGAACTCGAGGGACACGAGACGGTGGCGAAGGGCATCTGCCACTCACCCGAGGGTCGACGCATCTTCCAGGGCATGACCGTGGACGAGAACCTCTCCCTGGGAGCCTTCCTCCGCAGCGACACCGAAGGCATCGAAGCAGACCGGGAGAACGTCCTCGGGCTGTTCCCGCGCCTGCGCGAGCGTCTGCTGCAGAAGGCCGGGACCATGTCCGGCGGTGAGCAGCAGATGCTGGCAGTGGCGCGTGCACTCATGGGTCGACCCAAGTTGCTCCTGCTGGACGAACCGTCGATGGGTCTGGCGCCCGTGCTCGTGGACCTCATCTTCGAGACCATCGTGAAGATCAACGAGCAGGGCGTGACCGTGCTGCTGGTGGAGCAGAACGCGTTGGCGGCCCTGCGTATCGCACGACGCGCGTATGTGCTGGAGAGCGGGAAGATCAAGCTGCAGGGTGATGCTGCGCAGCTGTTGGAGGACCCCGAGGTTGCCAAGGCATACTTGGGCGGGTGATGTTCACAGGGGCCGGTACCGCCATCAACGTCGTCGCAATCGTCGTTGGTGGCTCGTTGGGAATGCTCGTAGGGCGTCGGTTCTCCGACGCCCTACGCACGTTGCTGATGCAGTCGCTCGGACTGGTCACGATGGTGAACGCCGTGCAATCGGCGGCGCGCATCAGTGATCCTGCGCTCGTGCATCGCATGCCCTCCGGTGGCCCCATGCTCGCGGTCCTCGCAGCCATGCTGCTCGGCGGTTCGCTGGGGTTCCTGCTCAAGGTGGAGGACCGCATCGAACGGGCGGGCGAGTGGTTGCGTCACCGTTTCGCCAGCGAGGGTGACGGCAACTTCGTCGACGGCTTCGTCATGTCGTCGCTGATCTTCGTCATCGGGCCGCTGGCCATCCTGGGCGCGATCAGCGACGGACTCGGCACCGGCATCGACCAGCTGATGCTGAAGTCCAGCCTTGACTTCATGGCTGCCATCGCCTTCGCATCGACCCTTGGACTCGGAGTCGTGGCATCGGCCATCCCGGTCGGGATCTACCAGGCGCTGTGGACACTCGTCGGCGTGCTGCTGGGGAGCATCATGGATCCCGCGCAGATCGCGGCCATGACGGCAGTGGGCGGTCTGCTGCTTGCCGCGATCTCCTTGAAGCTGCTCAACCTCAAGCAGATCCAGGTTGGCGCGTTCCTGCCCGCACTCTTCATCGCGCCCGTCATCGTCGCCTTCTTCTGACGGCGCCGAGCGCGCGCTCGGCGGCAGCGGTTCGTGGGGCCGACCGCGTCATGATGCGGGTCAGAGCGGCGTGGGGCCGACCGCCTGCGGGCGCTTCTCCTCGTCGCGAAGTAGGCAGGTCAACCGCGCTGTGGAGATGCGGCGCCCCCTGTCGTCGACGATCTCCACGGCGTAGGTGGCCAGGGTCTTGCCCAATTGGACCGCCGTGGCAGTGGCAGTGACCGTGCCATCGGTGGCCGAGCGGTGGTGCGAGATGTTCAACTCGATGCCGACCGCGAATCGACCGGGGCCCGCGCTGAGGTGCGCGGCCACCGAGCCCACCGTCTCGGCGAGGAGTGCGCTCGCGCCCCCATGGAGGAGGCCCAGGGGTTGCCGATTGCCGATGACGGGCATGGTGGCCACGGTGCGCTCCGCAGAGAGCTCGGTGATCCGGATTCCCATGCTGTCGGCGAGTTCACCGACCGGACGAGTCAACATGCGCCGAGCCTATGTGCTGCCAGGCCCGGCTCTACACTCGCGACGTGACCGAACGCCTGCTGCTGCTCGACGGACACTCACTCGCGTACCGCGCCTTCTTCGGCATGCCGGCCGAGAACTTCGTGACGTCAACCGGCCAGGTGACGAATGCCGTCTACGGGTTCACCTCGATGCTCCTCACCACGCTCGAGCAGCAGCAGCCGACCCATGTTGCAGTCGCGTTCGACGTCAACCGCGAGACCTTCCGACGCAAGCAGTTCCCGGAGTACAAGGCCAATCGCGCTGCCTCGCCGCCGGAGTTCAAGGGACAGGTCGAGCTCATCAAGGACGTGCTCGACGTGCTGGGCATCCGCCACGCCTGCCTGGAGGGCTACGAAGCCGACGACATCATCGCCACCTGGGCGACGCAGGCCGAACGTGCCGGTGCCCAGGTCACCATCCTCACCGGGGATCGGGACTCGCTGCAGTTGGTGGACGATCACATCACCGTGCTGTACCCGCGCAAGGGCGTGACCGATCTGGCGCCCATGACGCCGGAGACCATCCGCGAGAAGTACGGCGTCACGCCCCAGCAGTACGCGGACGTCGCGGCCATGCGCGGGGACAGCAGCGACAACCTGCCGGGCATCCCCGGGGTGGGGGAGAAGACAGCGGCCAACTGGCTCAACCAGTACGGCGATCTCACCACGCTTGTCGCGCATGCCGACGAGCTCAAGGGCAAGGTGGGCGAATCCTTCCGCGCGAACATCGCGCAGGCGCTGCTGAACCGCCAGCTCACCGAATTGGTGCGCGACGTCCCAGGCGTCGGTTCCTGGGACGACCTCCATGCGCATCGTCCGGATGCCAACAGGTTGCATGCATTGTTCGATGCCCTACAGTTCCGCGCCCTCCGCCCGCGCGCCCTGCGGCTCATCGAGGCGGACGCTGCGCTTGCGCCGGCGCCCGCTGCCGTGCAGGTGGCGACGCTGAGTGCCGTCGACCTCCTTGCCTCCCTGCCGGTGGACGCACCGCTCGCCGTGGCCTGGCAGTTCGACGGCGCGGACCTGACGCGCATCGGCCTGGCTGCGAATGCCGAGCAGGGGATCGTCGCTGCGGCCGATCCGGGGCTCATCCGCGCACTCGCCGAGCGCCAGCACCTCATCGGTCACCACGTGAAGCCGCTGCTGCGGGCCAAGCCCGAGTTCGCGGGCTGGATGGCGGACACGGCGATCATGTCCTACGTCGCCCTGCCGGGCATGCGCTCAACCGACCTCGTCGAGTGTGCCCAACGGTTCCTGGGGCTGTCGCTCGAGCCCGCGGCGCAGGCGTCATCGTCCCTGTTCGACGAGCCGGACACGGCTGACGTGGCGCTGGCGGCTGCCGCCACCTTCGCGCTGTACGAGCACCTCACGGAGCAGTTGGCCAAGGAGCAGCAACTGCCGCTCGTGGATGCGCTTGAGATGCCGCTGCTCGGGCTCCTCGCCACCATGGAACGGCGGGGCATCGCCGTCGACCGACCGGCCCTCGAGGAACTCGACTCGGAGTTCGCCTCGCGCATCGCGGCCGAGGAGCGCGCCGCCCACGCGGTCGCCGGCGAGAGCTTCAACCTGGGATCTCCCAAGCAGTTGCAGGAACTGCTCTTCAACAAGCGTGGCCTGCCCAAGAGCAAGCGCACGAAGACCGGGTACACGACGGACGCTGAGGCGCTGCAGACCTTGTTCGAGAAGACCAACGACCCGCTGTTGGCCAACATCCTGCAGTGGCGGGAGACCTCGAAATTGCGGCAGACCGTGACCGGCCTGCTCCCGTGCATCGCCAAGGATGGACGCGTCCACACGACCTTCCAGCAGACCGTGGCGGCCACCGGTCGCCTGGCGAGCACGGACCCGAACCTGCAGAACATCCCGGTGCGCACTGCGGACGGGCGTCGCATCCGCCACGCTTTCATGCCCGGTCCGGGTTTCGATGTCCTGCTCACCGCGGACTACAGCCAGATCGAGATGCGCATCATGGCCCACCTCTCCGGGGATGCAGCGTTGATCGCCGCCTTCCAGAGCGGTGAGGACCTGCACACCACGATGGCCTCGCTGGTGTTCGGCGTGGGCCACGACGAGGTCACTCCGGACCTCCGACGGCGGATCAAGGCCATGTCCTACGGGCTCGCGTACGGGCTGAGCGCCTACGGCCTGGCCCAGCAACTCGGTGTCGATGCAGCCGAGGCGCAGCGGCTCATGAACCTGTACTTCGAGCGCTTCGGTCGCGTCAACGAGTACCTCCGGGATGTCGTCGTGGAGGCCCGGCGCACCGGCTACACCGCCACCATGCTCGGCCGCCGCCGCTACCTCCCGGACCTCAATTCAGACCAACGCGTACGGCGGGAACTGGCCGAGCGGATGGCGCTCAACGCGCCCATCCAGGGCAGCGCGGCCGACATCATCAAGCTGGCCATGCTGGGAGTGGAGCGGGCATTGCAGACAGCCGGGCTGGGCTCCCAACTGCTCCTGCAGGTCCACGACGAACTGGTGCTGGAATGCCCGCAGGGCGAGGTCCACGCGGTGAGCGAACTCGTCCGGAGGGAGATGGGCAGCGCGGTGGCGCTCGCGGTGCCGCTCGATGTCAGCGTGGGCGTCGGCAGCAACTGGGACGCGGCC
The DNA here is from genome assembly GCA_021784375.1 of Actinomycetes bacterium. The sequence goes on from JAJXSV010000115.1 coordinate 5,705, forward strand.
GCCCACTGACCCCGTCCGACCGGTTTCGCGGCGCGCCGTGGCGGCAGGTAGGCTTCGCCCGCGCCAGCCGACCGGTCGGCGTACCGTCTACATCTATCCGTCCGGAGCACATACTCCATGAGTACAACTCAAAACACCGTCGTCACGTTGAATGACATCGGGACGGCTGAGGAGATCCTCGCCGCCATCGATGCCACCATCAAGAACTTCAACGATGGCGACATCCTCGAGGGCATCATCGTCAAGGTCGACCGCGACGAGGTCCTCGTCGACGTCGGTTACAAGACCGAGGGCGTCATCCCCTCCCGCGAACTCTCGATCAAGCAGGACGTCGACCCGTCCGAGCTGGTATCGCTCGGCGACAAGGTCGAGGCACTTGTGCTCCAGAAGGAGGACAAGGAAGGCCGTCTCATCCTCTCCAAGAAGCGTGCGCAGTACGAGCGCGCCTGGGGTTCGATCGAGAAGATCAAGGAAGAGGACGGCGTCGTCAAGGGCACCGTCATCGAGGTCGTCAAGGGCGGCCTCATCGTCGACATCGGCCTTCGCGGCTTCCTGCCCGCGTCACTCGTCGAGATGCGTCGCGTGCGCGACCTCGCGCCGTACATCGGCAAGGAGGTCGAGGCGAAGATCATCGAACTCGACAAGAACCGCAACAACGTGGTGCTCTCACGTCGCGCCTTCCTCGAGCAGTCGCAGAGCGAGAGTCGTTCCACGTTCCTCAACAACCTGCAGAAGGGCCAGATCCGCAAGGGCGTCGTCTCCTCGATCGTCAACTTCGGTGCTTTTGTCGACCTCGGTGGCGTTGATGGTCTGGTGCACGTGTCGGAACTCTCCTGGAAGCACATCGACCACCCGAACGAGGTCG
>JAJXSV010000116.1 GCA_021784375.1 Actinomycetes bacterium
GAACAGCACCGTGGGCCGCGTCTGCTCCCACAGGGCGAGCAGCTCGTTGGACATGATGGCCTTGGTCTGCACGTCGAGGGCACCGAAGGGCTCGTCCATGAGGAGCACGCTCGGTTCGTTGATGAGGGCAGCGGCCAGGCCGGCGCGCTTGCGCATGCCGCCGGACAGTTGGTGGGGGTAGTGATCCTCGAAGCCCTGCAGGCCCACCCGCTTGATCCAGTCGCGCGAACGCGCCTGGGCATCGGCCTTCGACTGCCCGCGGAAGATGGGGCCCATGGAGACGTTGCCCAACACCGACTTCCAGGGCATGAGCACGTCCGACTGGAACATCACGCTCACACCGGGAGTGACGCCGTGGACGGTGGTGCCCCCGACACGGACGGAGCCGCCACTCGGCTCGTCGAGTCCCGACACCAGGCCCAGGGTCGTCGACTTGCCACACCCCGTCGGTCCGACGATCGCGCAGAACTGGCCCGGCTCCACCACCAGCCCCACATCCTGCAGCGCGGTGAAGACCGAGCCGCTCGGTGTCGCGAAGCGCTTCGTCACCCCCGCCAACTCGATGCGCGGCGGCGCCTGGAGGCCACTGGCTCCTGCCATCAAGATTCACTCCTTCATTTCGTGGTTGGAGCGAAGCCTCGTGCGCCTGCGGTCGCACTTCCATGTTGCGCGACATTGTTCGTCTTACAGGCGTTGTCGTCGTTTCTGATCATTTTGGACTCGGGACGTGCGAGCGGGCTGGCGTTACGCTTCGGCGATGGGCACCCGCGGAGCGCGTCTGCGAGGGCGCTTGTCGACACAGGTGTTCCTGCTGCTACTCGTCATCCTCATCGTGAGCGGCGGTGTGGGGTTCGCCGTGACGTCCGCCAGGGTCCGCAGCGAACTCGACCGACAGGCCGCCAACAAGTCGCTGGACATCGCGCACGCGGTGGCGGTGACACCCGAGGTGATCGACGCCTTCAAGTCACCGGACCCGGCTGCGACCATCGATCCGCTCGTGGAGACCATCCGTCGCAGCACGCATGCGGCATTCATCGTCGTCGCCAACCGCGATGGCATCCGCTACTCGCACCCGAACCACCTGCTCATCGGCACCTCGCTGCTGCACGACCCCGGGGAGAACCCGAGCGCAGTGCTCGCGGGTCATACCTTCGTGGGCGTGCAGACCGGTTCGCTGGGGCGCTCGATGCGCGCCAAGGTCCCGCTCCGTGACGCCTCCGGTCACATCATCGGCCTGGTCTCCGTCGGCGTGCTGGAACGTCGTGTATCGGCGGAGATGCAGCAGGAGCTCGCAACCTTCGCGCTGCCGCCCTTGCTCGCCCTCCTGCTCGGCCTCGCCGGTGCCGTCCTCCTCGCCCAGCGCGTCAAGCGCGGCACCTTCGGGCTGGAGCCGGCCGAGATCGGTGCCCTGCTCGAGCAGCGCGAGGCCATGCTGCATGGTGTGCGTGAGGGTGCCATCACCGTCACCACGACCGGCGTGATCACGCTCATCAACGACGAGGCGCGCCGACTGCTCGGCCTCAAGGGGGATGCGGTCGGGAAGAACCTGGTGACGTTGCTGCCTGCGGGGCACATCCGCGACATCCTGAGCGACACCGGCGAGGCACGCGATGAGATGGTCGTCGTGGATCCGCTGGTGCTGCTCGTGAGCCGCATCCCCGTCAACGTGCGCGGGCGCGAGATCGGCGCTGTCATCACCCTGCGCGACCGCACGGAACTCGACTCACTGCTGCGTGAGCTGGACGACGCGCGCGCGTTCTCCGACGGCCTGCGCGCCCAGGAGCACGAGTTCTCGAACCGCCTCCACGTCATCGGTGGCCTCATCGAATTGGGCCGCTACGCGGAGGCCGTGCGCTACATCGACCTGCAGTCGAAGCTCCACAAGGACCTGGCGGCCACCCTGATCGGCCATACCGGTGACCCACTGCTCGCTGGCCTGCTCATCGGCAAGGTGGCGGTGGCAAGCGAGCGTGGTGTGGACCTGCGCATCTCCTCCAACACCGAGTTCCCGGAGGCCCTGCCCGAGCCCGACGCCGTCATCATCATCCTCGGCAACCTCATCGACAATGCGATCGACGCTGCCGCATCCAACACCGCGCAGGCCATCGTCGAGGTGTCGGTGAACGTCGTCGGCAACCGACTCATGATGCGCGTCCACGACTCCGGTCCCGGGGTGGACCCGACGATCGCGCACGCCATGTTCACCGATGGCTTCAGCACCAAGGCCCCGCGAACCGGAGTGCGGCGTCGCGGCATGGGCCTGGCGCTCGTGCGCATGCAGGTGGAGGCGCTCTTCGGCACCATCACGGTCGAGAACCTCGACGGCGCGCTGTTCACGGTGTCCATCCCCATGACACCCTCACCGATGCCGGACGACGACGCCTCAGAGGTGCTGACGTGATCCGCACACTGCTCGTCGACGACGACTTCATGGCCGTCTCCGTGCACCGGGAGTTCCTCGCCCGCTTGGCGGGCTTCGAAGTGGTGGGCGAGGCCACCACCGGCTCGCGGGCCCTTGAGCTGGTGCTGGAACTGCGTCCTGACCTGGTCGTCCTCGACATGTACCTGCCGGACATCCCGGGCAGCGAGGTGCTGCAGCGCATCCGGGCCTCCGAGCACCACGATGTCGACGTCATCGCCATCACCTCCGCCAAGGATGTCGGGATCCTCCGCAATGCCATGCGCTTCGGCGTCGTGCAGTACATCGTGAAGCCCTTCACCTTCGGCACCTTCAAGGAGCGCTTCGAGCGGTACGCCTCGGCGCAGGCCCGCATGCAGGCGATGCTCGAGCCGGGCCAGGGGGACGTCGACCGGGTGTACGGACTGCTACGGGTGGCGGGGGAGGACTCGCTGCCGAAGGGGATCGCGGCCCCCACCCTGGACGTCGTTTCCGGGATCCTGCGCGACAGCGCCCAGGGCGTCTCTGCCACCGAACTGGCCGAGCACGCCGGCTTCAGCCCGGGCGTCGCGCGGCGCTACCTGCGCTTCCTCTCGAAGTCCGGATCCGTCACCTTCACGGTTCGCTACGGGGCCGCTGGGCGCCCCGAGCACATCTACCGCTGGACGCGCTGAGTCGCGCGTCAGCTGCCTTGCGAGGCCGGGGTGTGAGGGGCAGGCGTGCAGCACCGTGCGGATGCCGGCGAAACATGGCACCATACGCATTCGATGAACGTCTAATGCAAGGAAGTCCCGCATGAGCCAGGTCCGCGACGACGAGATCCGCGCCAGCGTCCGTGACACGTACAGCAAGCTCGCCGTCATCGATGACGGTGAGGGCTGTGCCACGGACTCGTGCTGCGGTGCCGGCGGCATCGTGCAGATCGCCTCGGTGCAACTCGGGTACTCCGCGGCAGACGTCGCGTCGGTGCCGGAGGGCGCCGACCTCGGGCTGGGCTGCGGGAACCCGCAAGCCATCGCCGACCTCAAGCCGGGCGAGACCGTGCTCGACCTCGGCAGCGGCGCCGGGTTCGACGCCTTCCTCGCCGCCCCCGTGGTCGGTGAGACCGGACAGGTCATCGGCGTCGACATGACACCGGCCATGGTGAGCAAGGCGCGTGCCAATGCCGAGCGCGCGGGGTATGCGAACGTGGGCTTCCGGCTCGGGGAGATCGAGCACCTCCCGGTTGCTGACGCCACCGTCGACGTCATCATCTCCAATTGCGTCATCAACCTCTCCCCGGACAAGCCCGCGGTGTTCCGCGAGGCCTTCCGAGTGCTCCGGCCGGGCGGGCGCGTGGCCGTGTCCGATGTCGTGGCATCGGCGGAGATCCCCCCGGAGGTGCGGGGCGATCTCAGCCTCCACTCCGGCTGTGTGGCGGGGGCTTCATCCGTCCCCGAGCTCGAGCGCATGATGGCCGACGCGGGCTTCGTGGACATCCGCATCGCGCCCAAGGATGAGAGCAAGGACTTCATGGAGTTGTGGGCTCCGGGCCGCAACATCACGGACTACGTGGTCTCGGCGACCATCGAGGCCGCCAAGCCGACGCGCGCCGAGTCCGCGTGACGGTGGCGGCAAGGCGCCGCGCGCCGTTGCGGAACCATCCGGTGGTCGTGTCCGCACTGCTGCTCTGCGCGGTGGTGGCGACCAACGCCATCCTCTACTTCGCAGGCGCCGTATGGTGGCCGGGCCCGGTCATCGCCGGTGCCCTCCTTGCCTACGCCCGATGGACCGGCCTGAGCTGGGCGCAACTCGGGCTGGCGCGATCCCAGTTCCGACGCGGCGCGCGCTGGGGCCTGATCGTGGCGGCGGTGGTCGCCTCGGTCTACGCGGTCGGGGTCGCCATGCCCTGGACGCGAAGCGCGTTCCTCGATTCGCGCTACCACCTGAGTGTGGTGCGCGCGCTCACCACCGCCTTCATCGTGATCCCGCTGAGCACAGTGCTGGTGGAGGAGGTCGCCTTCCGTTCGGTGCTCTGGGCAGCACTCACCCGGCACATGACGGCCTGGAAGGCGCTCACCATCACCTCGACCCTGTTCGGGCTGTGGCATGTCCTCCCCTCCCTGCGCCTGGCCAGCACCAATCCGGCGATCCGGGGCGCGTTGGGTGCGACTGCCCATGCCACCGTGCTCGCCGTCGTGGGCACGGTCCTGTTCACGACCTTGGGCGGGCTGGTCGCAGGTGAGCTCCGACGGCGCAGCGGCAGCATCCTGGCCAGCGTGGGCATGCATTGGGCGACCAACGCGCTCGGCATCATGTTCGGCCTCGTTGCCTGGTCCCTGCGGCCCTGATATCCGTGGGCGGCCGGGCCCGACGCCGCTTGCGCGTCGCCGTGCGTAGGGTGAATCCGTGATGTATCGGCGACCGTGGCACAACGTCGCACGCTGGCTGCAGCGCGAGTGGGTGGGGCTCAGCGTGCCCGGTGTCATCGGGGCCGCCCTGTTCGGCAGCATGGCCTTCACACCCTCCCTGCTGCCCCGGACCTGGGAGTTGCAGGGGATCGTGGCCGGCATCTCGGCCGGTATCGGTTACGCGCTCGGCGTGCTCCTGCGTTGGCTCATCCACGGCTTCGTCGGTCGCGTCCCCTCGGCGCGAACCGCGGCGCGCATTCGGCGCGTGGTGGGCGTCGCGGCCTGCCTGCTGTTGATTGTGGCGATCCGGCAGGGTTGGCAATGGCAGGCCGACATCCGGCGCATCATGGGTTGGACGCCGCCCGGGCCCTGGGAATGGCTGTGGTTGACCCTGCTCGGGCTCGCTGTGATGCGCGTGATCATCGCGCTCGCGCGTGGGCTGCGGGCCCTCTACCTGCTCATCGACTCACACCTCCGTGAGCGCATGCCGCAGCGCATCGCGGCCCCCGTGGCCGCCCTGCTCGTGATGGCCCTCGTGGTGGGCGTGAACGACGGTCTGCTCTGGAGGGGAGCGGTCGACGGCGTCGACTGGGTCGCAGGCAACCTCAACAACACGACCGCACCCGGGGTGTCGAGGTCGCTCTGGCCGGAGCGTTCGGGGAGTCCGGCGTCGTTCATCCCCTGGGACACGCTCGGGCTCGAGGGCCGCACCTTCATCGCCGGTGCGCCCACCACCAGCCAGCTCACCCGATTCTCCCGACGGCCGTCCAAGCGCCCGATCCGCATCTACGTGGGGATCAAGTCGGCGGGCAGCACGGAGGCGCGCGTGGACCTGGCCGTTCGAGACCTGCGGCGAGCCGGCGGCTTCAAGCGCGCGGTGCTCGTCGTCATCACCACGGCTGGCACCGGCTGGGTGGACCCGGCAGCCGCGCGCTCCCTCGAGTACATGTACAACGGCAACACCGCGATGGTCGCGCTCCAGTACTCGTACATCCCGAGCGTCATGTCGTACCTCGTGGACAGGGAGCGCGCACTGGAGGCCGGCGCCGCGCTCTTCGACGCCGTGTACGACGCTTGGTCCGCGCTGCCCCGGAGCTCGCGGCCGAGGTTGCTCGTCACCGGCACCAGCCTGGGGGCATTCGGTGCCGAAGGCGCCTTCAGCGGCCTGGCCGACATGCGGAACCGCACCGACGGCGTGCTGCTCGTGGGGCCGCCGGCGACCAGCCGCATCCATGCGGCCCTGGTGGCCGACCGAGACCCCGGTTCCCTGGAGCGCCTCCCCGTGTACCAGGGCGGAAGGGTCGTGCGCTTCGGGCAACGCACATCCGACTGGGCTCGCTCTCCCTCACCGTGGACCTCACCGCGCGTGCTCTACGTGCAGAACGACTCGGACCCCATCGTGGTGTGGCGGCCCAGCCTCGCGTTCACCCGGCCGGATTGGCTGCACGAGCCGCCACCCGCTGACGTCCTGCCGCAGATGCGCTGGTTCCCCATCGTCACCTTCTGGCAGATCACCGCCGACCTGCTCTTCTCCCGCGATGTGACCTCCGGGCATGGCCACAACTATGAGAACACCTTCCCCAGCGCGTGGGAGGCCATCGCGGCGCCCACGGGGTGGAAGCATGCGGACAGCCTGCGGCTCAGCCGGCTGCTCGCAGGACGCCCGACGGGCAAGGCGAACGGAGGACGTTGACATGACGCCTCCCGGCAGCGCCTTCGCCCTCGGCCCCCAGTCCTTGGACAAGGCCGATCGCGCGCTCATCGATGGCG
>JAJXSV010000117.1 GCA_021784375.1 Actinomycetes bacterium
CGTCTGGGTGAACGACCACATCCCCATCATCAGCGAGATGCCGCACGGCGGTGTCAAGCAGTCGGGATTCGGCAAGGACATGTCGACCTACTCCTTCGATGAGTACACGGCCATCAAGCACGTCATGCTCGACATCACCGGCGATCGTCGGAAGGGGTGGCACCGCACCGTCTTCACACTCTGATCCGATTCGGAAGAGCAGTGATCGGGGGTACGGCGGTGCCCTGGGGCCGTGCGGGTACCTGTTTCTGCGGCCTACATCTGAGATGTCCGCATTCCAAGCGGGTGGAGCCTTGCCCAGGTCTGGCACACGATGTACCGTATACAGAATACCGAGAAAGGTGCCGCGATGAAGTTTCGTTCCATCGCTCTGGCCGCCGCCGCAACCGTGCTTCTGGCCGGATGCGGGAGCAGCGCGAGCAACCCCTCCGCGACGGGAGCCGCCGCCACCCCCTCTGCCCTCAAGGGCTCCATCACCGTGTGGTCATGGGACGTCGCAGCCACCGCTTTGAAGCGCCTTGGCACCGAGTACCAGAAGGCCCACCCCGGCACCACCATCAATGTCGTTGACGTCGGTTACGACAATGCCTATGACAAGATCGCCGTGGGCCTGCAAGCAGGCTCTGGCCTCCCGGATCTCATCACCGTGGAAACCGACCATCTGCCTGGCTACATCGAGAAGTTCCCGGGCAAGTTTGTCGATCTGACGGCTGCGCTTGGCAGCGAGGCCAAGAATTTCGACCCCTCGAAGATCGCTGCCGCCTCAGGTTCCGACGGCAAGCTCTATGCCGTCCCGTGGGATGCGGGCACTGACGCCCTGTTCGTCCGCACCGACTATCTGGCGAAGGCCGGCGTCGACCCCGCGAAGATCGCCACTTGGGCGGACTTCACCAAGGCTGCTCAAACAGTGATGGCCAAGACGGGCAAGACGGCACTCGACTCCGACCTTTCCACCGGCAGCCTGTTCACACAATTGCTGCAGCAGCAGGGCTCGGGCATCTTCGATGCCGCCGGCAACATCATCATCAACAATGACAAGGCAGTGGCTGCTCTCAAGCTGCTGCAGGATCTGAATGCCAAGCACCTCATCAACAATGTGAAGGGTTGGGACGCGCGCGTCTCCGCGGCGAAGTCCGGCGCGTCCGCCTTCTCGCCCAACGCCGTCTGGTGGACGGGCACCTTGAAGACCGAGGCACCTGAGCTCAGTGGCAAGTGGATCGTGCAGCCATTGCCGGCGTTCTCCGCCGGGGGCGCACGGACCTCGAACAATGGCGGCTCGAACTTGGTGGTTCCCACCCAGGCGAAGAACGGCGACCTCGCCGTGGACTTCGCGAAGTTCGCTTTGGCCAACGTCGACAACCAGAACTCGATGATGACGAGAGAAGGCCTCTTCCCGTCATACCTGCCTGCGCTCGCCGCACCGCTGTATGCCGAGAAGGATCCCTACTTCAGCAACACCGCGGAGTTGAAAGTGTTCGCCGACCTCACCTCCTCCATCCCGCCTATGTACTACACGGGTGACTTCGCGGCAGCCAGCGACATCGTGGCCAATGCAAGTGTTGATGCCATCCTCAATGGCAAGGATGTGAAGACGGTTCTGGACGCTGCAGCGCAGGCCATTGCCAAGCAGACCGGCCGCAAGGTCGCCTGAACCACCACATGACAAGACGCAGCACGCTGGAGCGACGCACTTCCATCCACGGGTGGGTGTTCGTCGCTCCAGCGATTCTGCTGTTCGGGTGCTTCTTCGTCTACCCGCTCTTCGCATCACTGGTCCAGAGCTTCACGACTTCACGCTCCGGCACCTCGCAATGGGCTGGTCTCGACAACTACCAGCGCCTTCTCTCCGACGATCTGGTGAGGCAGAGCCTCATCAATGCCGGCCTGTTGCTGGTGGTGCAGGTGCCGCTCATGGTCGTGCTAGGTCTGGGTCTGGCCGTGATTCTGAACTCGTCCTGGCTGCGCTTCCGCGCGGGCTTCCGCATGATCCACTTCCTACCGGCCGTCACAACGCTGATTGCCTACTCGCTGGTGTTCCGAGTCATGCTGCAAACCCAGGGCGGTGCCGCGAACCAGCTTCTACACCTGTTCGGGGCCGGTCCCATCGACTGGCTCAACAACGCGTTCTGGTCGCGCATTTCCGTCGTGGCCTCGATCACCTGGCGCTGGACCGGCTACAACATGGTGTTCATCCTCGCTGGTCTTCAGAGCATTCCCCGGGAGCTGTACGAATCGGCGGAGATGGATGGCGCCAACGGCTGGCGAACCTTCCGATCCATCGTGGTGCCACAACTGCGTCCCGTCATCATGTTCGTCACCATCACCTCGACCATCGGCGCGCTGCAACTGTTCGATGAGAACTACATCCTCACCGGCGGCGGCCCGGCCAACGCCACGTTGACCCCGGTGCTGCTGCTGTACAAGGTGGGATTCCGACAGTTCGACTTCGGCTACGCATCCGCCATCGCCTGGCTGCTGTTGACGATCATCGCGGCACTGTCGCTCGTGCAGTTCTGGTTCATGCGGGAACGTCATGATTGATCGCACACCGCGCGCCCTGCGCATCGCGGGGTACTTGACGCTCGTCATCGGGACCTTCATCAGCGTGCTTCCGTTCGCCTGGATGCTCGTGGCGGCCACACACACGACGGCCGAGGTATTCGCATCGCCGCCCCCCGTCCTTCCCGGTGGGCAACTATGGGCGAACCTGTCGCGCCTGCAGGACGAGACCCAGTTCGCTCGCGTCATGTGGAATTCGGCCCTCATTGCGGTCATCTACACGGTGTTCAGTTCGATCATTTCCGCAATGGCCGGTTTCTCCTTAGCCAAGTACGGATTCCGTGGCCGTGGTCTGGTGCTGGGCTTCATTCTGGTCACCATGATGATCCCCATGCAGGTGCTTCTCGTGCCGTTGTTCCAGTTGATGGCCACACTGGGGTGGGTGGACACGTACCAGGCCGTCATCCTGCCATTCCTGGCCAACGCGTTCGGCGTCTTCCTCATGCGCCAGAGCTTCATGAACTTTCCCACGGAGATCATCGAGGCTGCGCGCATCGACGGCGCTGGGGAGTTGCGCATCTTCTTCGCGACGGTGCTCCCGATCGCGCGGCCGCAGCTGGCGGCCCTCGTGATCTACACCTTCATGAGCCAGTGGAACGCTTTCATCTGGCCCCTGCTCATGCTCAACACCGAAAGCAATTACACGGTTCCGGTTGCGCTCAACACCATGATCGGGTTGTCACACGTCGATTACTCGGGTCTCATGATGGGCTCGTTGCTCACCACGATTCCAATGCTCGCGATCTTCCTTGCCTTCCAGCGGCAGTTCGTCGCAGGACTGCTGGGAGGGGCGGTGAAGGGATGAACATGCCACAGCACGAACGCAGGTGGTCCTGGCCGGTCCGGGGCATCGCCCGCGGAGCCGATTGGAATCCCGATCAGTGGCCGCGGGAAATCTGGCTGCGCGACATCGAACTGATGTCGGAAGCGGGCGTGAACCTGGTGACCTTGCCCGTGTTCTCATGGCCGTTGCTCGAGCCCAGTGAGGGGAACTTCGAGTTCGACTGGTTGGAGGAGATCCTCGACCGTCTGCACGGTGCGGGCATCGCCGCTGATCTCGCCACCGGTACGGCCACCCCGCCTGCCTGGTTGGTGCGAGCGCATCCTGAAGTTCTACCGGTGGACGTGGATGGCCGCCGCCTCGAGTACGGCTCACGGCAGTCCTACTGCCTCAACTCATCCGTTTTCGCTGCGCGCACCGAGGCATTGGCAACCGCAATGGCCGCCCGCTTCGGCAGGCATCCCGCTTTGGCCATGTGGCACATCTCCAACGAATATGGTGACCACGTCACGCGTTGCTACTGCAACGCCTGTGCCGAGGCCTTTCGGGTCTGGCTGGTGGACCGCTACGGTGACATTGATGCCCTGAACGCCGCGTGGGGCACGACCATGTGGGGCCAGGTCTACGGCGACTTCGGACACATCGAGCCGCCACGGCGAACAATGGCCCCGGCCAATCCCACCCACACGCTCGACTTCGCCCGCTTCAGTTCCGATGCCATCGCGGCGCTCTTCGCCCGCGAGCGCGACGTGCTGCGGCGCATCACGCCCGATGTTCCAGTGACGACGAACTTCATGACGGTCATGACTGATGTGGACTACTGGGGACTGGCCCCACTCGGCGACATCATCAGCTTCGACAACTACCCGGATCCAGCCGATCCGCGCAGCGACGAGCTCGCGGCACTGAACTACGGGGTCATGCGCTCGCTGGCGGAGCGCAGGCCGTGGATGCTGCTTGAATCAGCAACCAGCGCTGTGAGCTGGCGGCCAGTCAATGTACCCAAAGCGCCGGGCCTGAACCGCGTGCACGCATTTCAGGCCGTAGCCCACGGTTCCGACGCTGTCATGTACTTCCAATGGCGTGCCTCGCGCGTCGGTGCCGAGCGCTTCCACTCGGCGATCATCGGGCACCGCGGCGAAGAGAGCCGCACCCTGGTGGAGACCACTGAACTCTGGTCGGAACTCACCTCGCTCGATGACGTGGCAGGTAGCCGTGTCCGGGCCTCCGCGGCGATCCTCGTGGATTGGCAGAGCCGTTGGGCCATGCAGGGGCCGGAGACCATGCCCAGCGAGCGGATGCAATGGCTTCCACAGATGCGTACCTACATGGCCGCTCTCGCCGACCTTGGCATCACGGTGGATGCCGTGCACCCGGGAGCGGACCTTGCGGCCTACCGCCTGGTCGTGGCACCCAGCCAGTTCATGATCTCGGACGAGGCCGCAGCCAACCTGGCAGCCTTCGTGGAGCGTGGAGGCCAATTGATTGTCGGCCCCTTCTCAGCGGTCGTGGACCCCTTGAACCATGTGCACACCGGCGGCGCGCCCGGTCCCCTCTCGCCGCTGCTCGGAGTGGCTGTGGAGGAGCCTTGGCCACTCGTGCACGAGGCGGCCGCGGTTTTTGCTGACGGACGTGAGGCGCGCGTGTGCGATTGGGCTGAGTTCGTGCACGCAGAGCCCGGTACCCAGATCCTGGCCACATATCGGTGCGAGGGGATCGACGGCCGACCGGCCGTCACCCGGAGGGCCACGGGATCCGGTGCCGCCTGCTACGTCAGCGCCATGCTCGATTCCGCCGATCTTCTCCCGCTCCTCCGCGATGCCGCAGCCGCGTCGGGGATTCCGGTGCGAGGCGACAGCAACCACGCATTGGAGATCGTCACCCGAACCGATGGTCAGCGTGACTTCACGTTCGCCGTCAATCACGGTGCAGACGAGGTCACTGTTCACATTCCCGAGGCGGCGATTGTCCGCATAGGCCCGAGCGTGGCTGCCGGCCGCGTCAAGATTCCCCGATACGGCGTACTCGTCATCGAGACACGCTCGTTCGAACCTTCACTCCAGCAGATCCAGATCGTCGAGGTAACAGCATGACCGAATCCGTGGTGCACCCCTACATCCCGAACTCGGCGCCGCCAGCCAAGGCCGCCATGCTCGCGGCCACTGGCGCCTCGTCGGTTGAGGACTTCTTCGCCGAAGTCCCAGAGGCGTTGCGCTTCCAGGGTCTGCTTGACCTGCCACCGGCGTTGCTGGCGGAGGAGGATCTGCGGCGACATGTCACAGGACTGCTCGCACGCAACGATGCCGACCGTCTGATGTTCCTGGGGCGGGGCACCTTCCCGCACGCTACGCCAGCAGTGGTTGCGGAGGTGATCAATCGCGGCGAGTTCCTGACTGCGTATGCCGGGGAGCCGTATGAGGATCATGGCCGCTTTCAGGCCCTGTTCGAGTACGCGTCACAGATGGGCGAGTTGCTGGCCTGCGATGTGGTCACGGTGCCCACATACGACGGGTTCCAGGCCACAGCCACAGCCATTGCCATCACCCACCGGGTGACTGGGCGTTCACGCGTCATCGTTGCCAGTGACGTGCTTCCCGACAAGATGAGTCGTGTCGCTGATTTCGTCCGACCCTTCCTCGAACTCGTCACCATTCCCACGGTTGATGGAGTTGCGGATCTCGCATCGATCAACGCTGCACTTGGCGAGGATGTCGCTGCTGTGTGGGTCGAGACTCCGAGCGCGATCGGTGCCCTGGAACCCGCACTGCGCGCCCTTGCAGATGCAGCACACGCCGCCGGTGCGCTGCTGGTGGTCGGCACAGATCCCATCATCTACGGCGTCTGCGAGCCTCCCGCCGTCCTCGGTGCAGACATCACCTGCGGTGACATCCAATCGCTTGGCCTCGGTCAGTGGTTCGGTGGTGCGCATGGGGGATTCCTGGCCATGGCTGATGACACTCGGCTGGTCATGGAGCTTCCATCGCGACTCTTCGGTCTTGCTGCCAGTGATGTGCCTGGTGAGTACGGCTTCGGCGATGTTGCGTATGAGCGCACATCGTTCGCCCTGCGCGAGGAAGGCAAGGAGTGGGTCGGCACTGCAGCTGCACTCTGGGGGATAGCGGCCGGTGTCTACCTGGCGCTCATGGGGCCGGCGGGCATGCGTGAGCTGGG
>JAJXSV010000118.1 GCA_021784375.1 Actinomycetes bacterium
AGCTGGAACGCGGGAGTGCGAACAGGCGTTGGCGCTCGGCCAGGCTGGAGGTGGCATCGGGGTTGGGGTCGATAAAGATGTCACGATGGTCGAAGGCGGCGATGAGATGGAGGTGCGGCGACAGCATCATGCCGTTGCCGAACACGTCACCGCTCATATCGCCGATACCGACAGCGGTGAAATCCTGGGTCTGGGTGTCCAGGCCCAGTTCACGGAAGTGCCGCTTCACCGCCTCCCAGGCACCGCGTGCGGTGATGCCCATGACCTTGTGGTCGTATCCGATGGAACCGCCGGACGCAAAGGCATCATCCAGCCAGAAGCCGTACTCCTGGGCCACGGAATTGGCCAGGTCGGAGAAGCTGGCGGTGCCCTTGTCGGCAGCGACAACCAGATAGGGATCGTCGCCGTCATGGCGCACCACACCCGGAGGCGGCACCACCTTGCCGTGCACCAGATTGTCGGTGATGTCGAGCAGCGAGGACAGATACTCGCGGTAGGAGCCCTGGCCCTCAGCCAGCCAGGCCGCACGATCGACCGCGGGATCGGGCAGACGAGCCGGCACGAAGCCACCCTTGGCACCGACCGGCACGATGACCGCATTCTTCACCTCCTGCGCCTTCACCAGGCCCAGGATCTCGGTGCGGAAGTCCTCGCTGCGGTCACTCCAACGCAGGCCGCCACGCGCCACATCGCCGAAACGCAGATGCACGCCTTCGACACGCGGCGAGCAGACCCAGACTTCGTACTTGGGACGGGGCAAGGGCACATCGGGGATGGTTCGCGCATCCAACTTGAAAGACATGGAACGCAAGGCACCACCGGCGCGGGGGCCCATGAAGACGTTGGTACGCAGGGTCGCCGCGATGACGGACAGGTAGGAGCGCAGCACCCGATCCTGATCGAGACTCTTCACGCCATCCAGCGCGTGCAGGATGGAGTCGCGCAGTTCCTGCGCTCGCACAACACGGTCCCCGGAGAACGAGGGGTCGAGCCGGGCGTGGAAGAGCTCAACCAACTGACGTGCGATGCCGGCGTTACCCGCCAGCACTGACTGCAGGAAACTCTGGCTGTAACTCACGCCGATCTGCTTCAGGTAGTGCCCGTAGGCGCGCAGCACGGCGGCTTCCTGCCAGGTGAGGCCGGCGATCATGACGAGCGCGTTGTACCGGTCGTCCTCGCAATGCCCCATCCACACCGCTCGGAAGGTCTCCGAGGCACGCTCCGGCAGGGAGTCGCGCTCGGGGAAGTCCTCCCCCGTGAGTCGCACATCGAAATCGAGCACCCAGGAGATACCGCGGCTGCGTTCGATGGAGTACGGGCGTTCCGCCAGCACCTCCAGACCCATGTGTTGCATCACCGGCAGCAGGCGGGACACCGAGATCTCGTCACCCACGCGATTGACCTTGAACTGGATGGCACCGCTCCGCGTGGGGTCGTCCAGCCAACGCAGCCCGATGCTCTCCCCCTCCAGCGACTGCAGGCTGAGCGCGTCGGCAAGCGCTTCGGCTGCGTCGAAATCCTCTTTGTAGGCCTCGGGAAACGCGTCATCGAAGTCGGACAGCAGGGCCTGTGCAGCGGCTTCGTCGAGTGCAGCGGCCACGGCGTCGGTCCAGCGATCGTCCCAACTCTTGGTCGCATCACTGGCGCGGGCCTCGAGTTCCGCCAGATCCACGGCCGCCAGATCCGTGCCCGGCTCCACCTGCACCACGAAGTGCACACGTGCCAGTAGTGATTCGGTGACGAGCGCCGTGTACTCGCTGCTCACGCCCGTGAATGCCTGCTTCAGCAAGGCATCAAGCCGCCTGCGCACGACGGTGTTGTAGCGATCTCGCGGGAGGTACACGATGCAGGAGACGAAGCGGGCGTAGTCGTCGATGCGCACGAAGAGCCGGGTCTGGCGCAGTGCACGAAGTTGGCCAGCCGCTGCGGCCACACGGACCAACTGCGGGGCATGCGTCTGGAAGAGCTCGTCCCGCGGATAGGTCTCAAGGAACTGCAGCAGATCGCGCGCTGAGTGTGAATCCGGCACCAGATCGAGTGCATCCATAACCGCTTGCACACGCTTGCGGATCAGTGGGATGCCGAGCACGCTCGCCGCATACGCCTCGGAGGTGAAGAGCCCGTAGAAGCGCTGCTCGCCAATCACTCGGCCCTGCTCGTCGAAGGTCTTGATGCCGATGTGGTCGGCGAAGCCGCGTCGATGCACGGTGGAACGCCAGCTCGACTTGTTGACGATCAGCATGCGATTGTCGAGCGTGGATTCCACGGCCGACGCC
This sequence comes from Actinomycetes bacterium, assembly GCA_021784375.1. The sequence continues at coordinate 2,277 of JAJXSV010000118.1, forward strand.
GGCATCTCCTGCAGAGCACGTGTGTGCAGGGGAACCTCGTCGTCGTGAAGACGCAGGATGCCCAGACCCGAAGCAGCGATGGGCGTGATGACCGCATCCTCCGCGTCACCGACAATGCGGTATTCGCGGTAACCCAGGAAGGTGAAGTTGTCGTCAAGGAGCCACTGCAGCAGATCAATGGTTTCGGTGACGTCCTCCGCCTCGGGGCCGACTGGTGGCGTCCGGCGCAGGGTGGCGGCGATGGATGCTGCCTTCTTCATCATGGGATGCCAGTCCTCGTTGGCAACCCGCACATCCTGCAGGACGCGGCGCATGAGCTCTTCGATGGAGGCATCCTCGCCCGCGGTCCGGGCGGGCTGGAGGTTGATGATCATCCAGGATTCCGCGTGGGCGCCAGCGGGCATGGTCTCGTCGACCCAGATATCGAGCACTTCCGAAAGATTGCCGTCGTCATCACGCTGGATGGCGAGCTGAGGATGCAGCATCGACTGCACCGTGCGACCGCTGGCCGAGAGGGCCATGGTGACGGAGTCAACGAGGAAGGACATGTCGTCCGTGACGATGAGCAGATACGTGGTCTCGGGGCGGGCCACCATGCGAACATGGGCCTCGCCCAGCCGACGATGCGCGGCGAGTGCATGGATCTGGGTGATGGCATCCGCCAGCGAATCCACGGACACGTGCCGGAAGTCGATCATGGCCAGTTTGTGGATGAACCACTTGGCCAAGCGGCGGTGATCCTCGGAACCATTGTGGAAGTGGGCTTGCAGGGCCGTCGAAAACGCGGCCAGATCACTTTCGCCGAACTGCGACATACCGCAAGCGTATGAGCGTCTCCTGCATTCGCACCGGAGGCCAACCGCTCAACCGCAAGCCGTCGCCCGAAGGCACAAGGCGCGGGTCAGGCGCGATAGCGAGACGTGACGCGTCTCACTTGTCGCCCCTGACCCGTGCCTTCCCCCGACCTATGTGCGATGCAGGCGCTCAGTAGCCGGGTGCGGTCTCGCGAACCACTCCCAATTCGAAGTCGATCGCCTCCGTGATGCGCTGGACGATGTCGTTCCACACCACCTCACCCTTGTGGGCCGTGGCCCGCGTGGCCTTCCAGAGCGCGCCACTGTTGGTGACGAAGTCGCGCGGTGGCGGCACCACGTCGTAGGAGGGATGACGCGCTGCCTCGTCGTCGACGGCTCGGTCCATGAGGACCAGGTCGGGGCGCAGATGCAGCAGAATCGACGTCTCGAGCACAGCGGCGTGTTCGACGTCCCAACCGGGGAACTCGTCGCCGAAAAGAGTCTCCACAACCGCATCGGAAATCCCCGCGAAGGTTGCCTCGCACACCATGATGCGCAGCCCGGGGAGGTGCAGTCGCTCCCGCGCGCGGAAGGCTGCCTCATAGACGAAGTTGGAGTTCTCGTAGTGCCAGTTCATGAGCACGATGCGACGGAAGCCGCTCTTGGCGAAGGCCGCGATGACATCCTCCAGATGCTGCATGAACGACACCGCACTGACGCTGATGGTCCCAGGGAAGCCTTCACCACCGCCTGCCAGCGGGCGTGAGCGATTCCCGAAGACGATCGGCGGTGCCACCAGCATGTCGAGCTGTTCCGCCACTCGGAAGGCCATGGCCTCGGGGATCAGCACGTCGGTACTCAGTGGCAGGTGCAGACCATGCTGTTCCGTGGCCCCGATCGGGATGCCGATGAGGGCATCCCGATCGGCAGCTTCGCGGATTTCCGGCCAGGTGAGGTCGGAGTACCTGCTGCTGCGGCTCATCGAGTTCCCACTCCGGCCGCAGGCTCCGGCCCCGGTTCAGGAGCAACCGGCTGAGCCAGCGCGGTGGCGGGGAAGCCCAGGATGGCTTTGCCGTTGGGTCGCTTCCAGATGATTGCCACCAACAGGGTGTACAGCACCGCCGTCAGCAACCAGGCCTCCACGGGAACCACGCCCCAGCCGGCGAGTGGCGACCCATCCTGGCCCGGGAAGACGCCGCTTCCGTAGGCGCCGAAGACCACGCCAACGAGAAGGGAGAAGATGCCCGGCCAATTGCCCTTTGCGGTCTGCTCCCATGAAGGCACGACCTCGATGTTGCGGCGGTAGCCCTTGAGCAGCCGCGGCAGCAGCAGTTGGTCCACGTACATCACGATGGTGGCGGTGGGAACCGTCACCGCCAGCCAGGTGGTGACCCGGAAGAAGTTCGTGGTGTTCTGCGGAACCCACCAGGCCATGAAGGCACCGATGACCGTGATGAAGGCGCAGGTGTAGATGCGCTTCCACTTGGACCAACCACCGAACAGGTTCTGCCCTGCATTGAGCGACTCGTAGTAGTTGGCGTCGTTCACCGCGATCTGCGTGGCCGAGGCCAGCAGGAAGGCCAGCAACGAGAGGCCGAACAGCGAGAAGGAGACCGCCTCCGTGAAACCGGCGCCGAAGTCACCGCTCTTGATGCGGGCCGCAATAACCCAGCCGGCAAGCGGGAACAGGATCTGGCCGATGAAGAGGCCGGTCACCAGGGGCGGCACGACGTCCTTGACATGCGGCTTCGAGTAGCGGAAGAGATCCGGCTCGTTGCCATAGGTCGCGAATCCCAGAGCGGCGATGATGCCGAAGGCCATGGGAGCGGCCGTGGTGTTCGGCGCCGTGGACTGCAGGACCGCGCTGCTGGTGTTGGTGAAGGCCTTGATCACCATGTAGGCGACCCAGATCACCGTGACCGGACCAGCGACGTAGCGCGCGAAGGCCGTGATGCCGGTGAAGCCGAGCACGTTGTTGGTGATGCCCACCACGGCGATGGCGACGCCGATCCAGAGCACCGGACCCCACCCGTAGAGCGCGTTCCAGATGGCCGCCAGCGTGTTGGCCTGGTAACCGACCCAGCCGACCGGCGCAACCAGCACGAACACCGACACGATCATGGAACCCGAGACTCCGAATACGGAGCGCCCCATGAGCGCATGCGTCTGGCCGCGAACTGCGCCCAGGTAGGCCGCTGGGATCGCGTACAGCAGATAGCAGATGCTGCTCCAGAACACGATGGTAAGCATCTGGTGCAGGGTGTAACCGAAGGAGTAGAGCTCAGAACCGAGCGTCATGTAGGAGAAGCCGGCGTAGAGCGTGATCCACAGGGGGACGTGGTGTGACCACGTCCCCCTCCGTACGTTCAGGGGCACGATGCCCGAGTGGCTCGACGAGTAGTCGTGCTTGATCTCCCGGGAGATCTCGCCTCCTGAATCCGCCGCAGCGATCAATTCAATAGACATGTAGTCCTCAGTTCCGGATGACGTTGTGCTCGGGACCGAACGGGAACTTGGTGATGTTCTCCACAGAATCCGCGCCCACGAGCAGGATGTCGTGTTCGCGGTAACCGCCGGCACCAGGCTGGCCGTCGGGGATCGTGATCATCGGTTCCATCGAGATCACCATGCCGGGTTCGAGCACGGTGTCGATGTCTTCGCGCAGCTCGAGGCCGGCCTCGCGACCGTAGTAGTGCGACAGCACGCCGAAGCTGTGGCCGTAGCCGAAGGTGCGGTTCTCAAGCAGTCCGTAGCCGGCAAAGACTTCGTTGAGTTCGTTGGCGATGTCACTGCAGCGAGCGCCGGGCTTGATGAGTTCGAGGCCGCGACGATGCACCTCGACGTTGATGTTCCAGTAGCGCAGGGAGTCCTCGTCGACGTGATCGTAGAAGAGGGTGCGCTCGAGGGCCGTGTAGTAGCCGGAGATCATGGGGAAACAGTTGAGGCTGAGGATGTCGCCCTTCTGCACGCGACGGCTGGTGACGGCATTGTGCGCACCGTCGGTGTTGAGTCCGGACTGGAACCACACCCAGGTGTCCTGGAGCTCGGCGTTGGGGTAGGCACGGGCGATCTCGCGCACCATGGCCTGCGTGCCGGCCAGCGCGACCTCGTACTCGGGCACGTTCTCGGCGATGGCCGCGGCAATGGCGGCGCCACCGATGTCGGCGGTGCGGGCACCGCTGCGGATGATGCCGATCTCCTCATCGGACTTGATCATGCGACGGCGCATGGTGCCGGGCGCCACATCGACCAGGGTCACCCCGGGGAGGGCGGCTTCCAGCTTGGCCCGGTTGGTGAGGTTCACGTGATCGAATTCGATGCCCACGCGCTTGGCCGAGGCTGGCACCACCTCACGCACCGCGCGGAA
>JAJXSV010000119.1 GCA_021784375.1 Actinomycetes bacterium
GCTGCCGTCAGCGGCTGACCCGCGGCCAGCGCACGACGCCCAGTATCTGCGCGTCGGAGACCGCTCCGAAGAGCCAGGAATCCGAGTGGACGCGAGGGCCTCCATTGGCGTCGCTCTCCAGCCACCAACCGCGGGCGTCGTGATCGGTGATGCGCTTGATGACGTGCTGCCCCGGACGATCGGGACGGTCCGCCACCACCACATCACCGATGCGCGGCCGCGCACCGAAGCGCACGAGTGCCACCCGTCGCAGGCCGCCGAAGGTGGGCCGCATGGATTGTCCACGGACGAGCACCAGCCCCAGGTGCGTGTTCCGAGTCCTCGCCATACGGGTAGTCTGCTGCATAGGTCGAACGTCCCACTGGAGGTACCAATGCTTCTTTCCGTCGCTCACGCACATTGCGATCTGCCCTGCGGTGTCTACGATCCCGCGCAGGCCAGGCTTGAAGCGCAATCCGTGAAGGCCTGCATGGAGAAATACCATGCGTCCAACGACCCCGATTTCAAGGCCCGCGCCATCTCCATCAAGGAGGAGCGCTCACACATGGTGAAGGAACACCTGTGGGTGCTCTGGACCGACTACTTCAAGGCTCCGCACTTCGAGCAGTATCCGCAGCTGCACGGCCTCTTCAATGAAGCCACCAAGTTGGCCGGTGCGGCAGGCACCAAGGGCACGGTCGACGTCGCCGTCGCCGACAACCTGCTCACCAAGATCGATGCCATCGCCGAGATCTTCTGGGCGACGAAGAAGGCCTGAAAGGCCTTTCTGAGTCGTGGGCAATTGGTGGCGCGCAGCGTCACCTTGCTGAAGAAGGCCTGAAAGGCCTTTCTGAGTCGTGGGCAATTGGTGGCGCGCAGCGTCACCTTGCTGAAGAAGGCTTGCGAACAGACACACGAGAGGGCCGCATCCAACCCAGGTGCGGCCCTCTCGCGGCTCTGTGATCAGTTGGTGACGAGCGGTCCGCCGGCGGCCTGCCAGGAGAGGATGCCGCCGTCGAGGTTGTAGATGCTGGTGAAGCCCGCGTCGGCCATGGCGCTCGTGGCGATGCCGGAGCGACGGCCGCTGTGGCAGTACACGGCGTAGGTCCTGGTCTTGTCCAGCTTGGCGATATCTGCGTTGAAGCTGCTGCCCTCGACGTCGATGTTGATGGCGCCCTGGATGTGGCCGGCCGCATATTCGGCGGGCGTACGAACATCCACGACGGTGACGCCCGGCGTCTGTGCCTGCTTGGCGAAGTCGGCGGCATTCACGGTGTTGACCGCGCTGCCACCCCCGCAGGCGGCAAGCGTGAGGGCAGCCACCAGGGCAGCGGTGGCGATGGTGGTGCGGCGCAGGAGGCTCGTCTTGTGCATACCCCCTAGGGTATACTCACATCAAGCTCAGCGCATCCCGGCGCCCGCGTTCGGAGGAATATCCATGTGCACTCGCACCACCTGCCGTGTCTGCAACAAGCCCACCTGGACCGGCTGCGGTCAGCACAAGGAAATGGTGCTGGCGGGCGTGCCCAAGGGCCAGCGCTGCAAGTGCACGGCGGCTGACATCGAAGCCTGGCGCGCCGCCAACAAGCGTCCGCTTTTCGGCAAACTCTTCAGCCGCAAGTAGTCCGCGCTCAGCCCCGGCGACGTGCAGCCAGTGCACGCAGGGCCTCACCGCTCAGGCGATTGACGGTCCACTCGTCCATGGGCACCGCACCCAGTTTCTCGTAGACCTCCTTGGCCTGACGGTTCCAGTCCAGCACCCACCACTGGAAGCGGTCGTAGCCGTGTTCCACGGCGATGCTCGCGAGTTCCGCCATCAAGGCAGTGGAAACGCCCTGTCCGCGATAGCCAGGATCGACGTACAGATCCTCGAGGTAGATGCCGTGGTTGCCGGTCCAGGTGGAGTAGTTGAGGAACCAGATGGCCATGCCCACCACCTGACCACCGACCTCTGCCACATGCGCATACAAGGCGGGACGACCCGATGGCACGTCACCACCGTCGAACAGCGCCCGTGCCAGTTGTGCCGGCGTGGAGGTGACAGCCCTCGGCTCGCGCTCGAAGACGGCCAGGTCGATGATGAACTGGTGCAAGGACTGCACATCCTCCGGCAGCGCCGGACGTACGGTGATCACCGAAGAACCTCGCGCGACGCACGCGTCAGTGCACTGCCCGCCGCGATCACTGCTGCGACGACCACGGCAACGCCGATGAAACGCGTGTCATCGGCCTGCAGCAGTGGTTGCGCCACCACCAGCCCGAAAGCCTGCACCAGCAGGAACGCGGTGAGGCCCGCCCGTCGAGCACGCACCAGCAGCGTCGTGACGGCGAACATGAGCGCCGCGAAGGCGGCGTAGAGCGCGGTGAGCACGCCGGGGGCCAGGTTGGCGCCCGAGCCCGCGATACCCGAGGTGGAGCCGGTGGCCTCGAAGGCGCTGATGGAGATGCCGTACCCGGCAACCGTCGCAGCCTCGAGATAGCCGACGACGCCTGCAATGCGCAGACTCTTGGGCAAGGAGGCGAAGGCTGGCATCCCCGAACAGTAGAAGTACGCTCCATGGGTGTCCACGCTCGTGATCGTGAATCCCAACGCCACGACCATCCAGCCCTCCGTGCTCGGTGTTGTCGTCGAGGCACTCACCAGTCTGGGCGAGATCCGGGTGCGCACCACCGAATCACGCGATGCCGCATACGCCGCAGCTGCCGCATCCGTGCAGGACGGCACCCATGTGGTGGTGGCAGTCGGCGGTGACGGCACCGTCAACGAGATTGTCAACGGCCTGCTCTCCCACGGCCCCGGGGATCACACCCCGGCTCTGGCCATCGTGCCCGCAGGACACGCCAACGTCTTCGCGCGGGTACTTGGTTTCCCCAATGACCCCATCGAGGCCACCTCCATGCTCATCGAGGGCATCCGCTCCTGGCGGGTGGACACGGTCAACCTGGGTCGGGCCGACGACCGCTACTTCCTCTTCTCCGCGGGCCTGGGGCTCGACGCCGAGGTGCTGGACCGGGTGGAACGGCAGAGCGACCAGGGCGTGCGCGCCTCGGTGCCGTTGTATGTGGCATCCGGAGTGCTGGCCCATGCCACTCGCAGCTCCTTCAGCGAACCGCCGATGCGGGTGGAGTTCCCCGATCGTCGCCCCCTCACCCATGTCTTCAGCACCATCGTCCAGAATGCCCCGGTCTGGACCTACTTCGGGGCCATCCCCGTCACCTTCGCCCCGGACGCCGGCCTCCACGACGGCCTCTCCGTATACGGGATCCGTTCACTCGATGTGCTCTCGGTGAGCCAACACCTGGCCCGAGCCGCGTTGGCGCCCTCGCGGCTGGACTCCGAGGCCGTCGCCAACGATGTGGACGATTTCACCGTGCACGCCCTCGTGCCCACTCCCCTGCAGCTCGACGGCGATGTGGTCGGCGATCGCAGCGAAGTGCACTTCCGACTGGTCCGCGACGCGCTCCGCGTCATCACCGCCAATGCGATTTCAGGCGATTTGGTGTGATTTAGGAGGGCTTCCACCACTGCCGTCGTTATCTGAATGTGACCTATCCCACCCCGACTCCAAGCAAATTCCCTGTTAAGGCCGTTGGCTTCGCTCGCCAAACGTGTGAGGCTGTGCGCTTGCAGGTCGTCCCCACAAGGGAATTGCCTGCCTACTTGGGACGTTAACGCTGAAGCAAACGGCTGCAGTGGACTTCCCCCGGCCGCTCGGCCGCACCCAAGGAGGACGCGATGGATTGGCGCCACAATGCCGCCTGCCGCGACGAAGACCCCGAATTGTTCTTCCCCATCGGGAACACGGGCCCGGCGCTGCTGCAAATCGAGGAAGCGAAGGCGGTCTGCCGTCGCTGCACCGTAGTTGAAACCTGTCTGGCCTGGGCCATCGAGTCCGGTCAGGATGCCGGTGTCTGGGGCGGCCTCTCCGAAGACGAGCGTCGCGCCCTGAAGCGTCGCAACCAGCGCGCCCGCGCGGCCATGCGCGCCCTCTGAGCCCACATCATCGTGCAACGGCCGCCTGCGGGCGGCCGTTGTGTTTTCGGCTACAGCGGCAGGTCGATGGTGGCCCGGGTGCCACCCACCGGTCCCGGTCCGATGCTGAGGTTGCCGTGCAGCTCGCCGGTCACCAGGGAGCGCACGATGCTCAGCCCCAGACCCTCAATGGCGTTGGCCACACCGGGCCCGTCGTCATCGACATGAATCACCAGTCGCTCCCCGCGGCTGGAGGTGATGCGCACGGACCCGCCGACACGCGCCACCAACCCGTGCTCGACGGCATTGCCAATGAGCTCAGCGAGTGACATGGCCAGCGGCGTCGCCCGTTCGGCCTCCAGGCTGCCCACCGTGCCCACGCGGACAATGGAGCCGCCGCCGTCGATGAGATCCCGCGACATGGAGATGACGCGATCGATCACCTCGTCGAAGTCGACGCTGGCACCCGGCTCATGAGCGAGCGACTCGTGCACGATGGCGATGGCACCCACGCGACGCACCGCTTCGTCGAGCTCCATTCGCACTTCCTCGGAACTCGAACGCCGCGCCTGCAGGCGCAGCATGGAGGCCACGGTCTGCAAGTTGTTCTTCACCCGGTGATGGATCTCGCGGATGGTCGCGTCTTTGGAGAGCAGCGCCTGTTCCCGACGCCGGATGTCGCTCACATCGCGCAGCAGCACCACGGCCCCATCGGGTTTGCCGTTGCGAATCAAAGGGATTCCCCGCAGCGTCACCACCGCGTCGCGATACTCCATCTCGGCTTCGCCGGCGGCGCGGCCCTGGGCAATCGAAACCAACGCCTCGTTGGCGATACCCGACTTCTGCAGCAGGCGGGAGAGCGTGGCCGCCAGGTTGGCACCGGTGATCTCGGTTGAGATGCCCAGACGATGGCATGCCGACTGGGCGTTGGGGGATGCATAGGTGACGGTGCCAGCGGCATCGACGCGGAAACAACCGTCACCGACGCGCGGCGGGCTATCCGTCAATGACACGCTCTCGCCCAATGGGAAGAGGCCCTCTCGTGCCATCGCGACCAGAGCGTCGAAGGCATCGAGGTACATGCGTTCGAGCGCACCATCGGCGCGGGCCTCCACGCTCGATCGCCGTTCGATCACGGCAATGAGATCACCTTCGAAGACGACCGGGAAGGCTTCGTCGCCGCGCGGCACACGCGGTTGTTCGGCGCGCCGGTCGGTGGCGGGCAGGCGAGTCGAGGCGGCCCGATCCAGCCCCGGGTTACGGCCCCGCGCCACGAATGTGCCGACCATGTCATCGGGCAGACGCGTAGGACCGGTGGTGGGCCGCACCTGGGCGGCAGCCACGAAACCGCCGGCGTTCCAAGTGGGGATCCAGAGCACCAGATCGGCGAAGCCGAGATCGGCCAGCAGCGTCCACTCCGAGACCAGGGCCTGCAGGTGCGCGATGGCGGCGTCACCGAGATCGGTGCGGTCACGGGCCAGATCAGCGATGCTCGCCATGACCGGAGCGTACGGCCGACTGGCCGATACGGGGCGCATGTGCAACGGTAGGTCGGTGATCCTCGAAGTGCGTGCAGACATGGTGGCCAGCGTGCTCACGGTCTATGCGGACCCCGGTGCAACCGTCGAGATCGGCGACACCCTGCTGCTACTGGAGAGCATGAAGATGGAGATCCCGGTCATCGCCGAAAGCGCGGGACGGGTGCTCGAGGTACGGGTGGCTCCCGGCTTCGTGGTGCAGGAGGGCGATGTGCTCGTCACGCTGGAGTCCCGCTAGACTGCAGCACCTGCAGGCGAGTGCTTGCGATGTTTGGAGACACCATGAGCAAGCGTGCGCGCAAGAAGCGTGATCGCAAGAAGAAGGCCGCTAACCACGGCAAGCGACCCCGCGCCTAATGACGGACCCCGCTCCATGAGCGGGGTTTTCGTCTGTCTGGGGCTCAGTCCTCGAAGATCCGGGTTTCCTCGACGGTGACCGAGACATCGCCGTTGCGGACCTCGGTGAGCCGTTGCATGACCCGGTAGCGCAAGTCATCGGGCGCCTGACAGCCGCAGGCACGCGCCACCAGTTTCTGGATGAGCTTGGCCTGGGTGAGACGATCGCTGCACGGCGGGCACTCGCGGAAGTGCTGCTCCAGCAGGGCCACATCCTCATTGGTGAGTTCGCGATCCAAGTACTCGTCGAGGTGGGCATCAACTTCGGCGCAGGGGGTGTCGTGGGGGTTCCCGCAACTCATGAGCGCACCTCCTCGTCACGAACCAGACCCAGTTCGCGGGCGTGGTCGGCGAGCGATTCACGCAGGCGCTTGCGGCCGCGATGGATGCGCGACATCACGGTGCCGGTGGGCGTGTGCATGATCTCGGCGATCTCCGCGTAGGAGAAACCCTCGACGTCGGCGAGGTACACCGCCGTGCGGAACTCCTCCGGCAGCGCCTTCAAGGCGTCGAGAACATCTCCATCGGGCAACTTGTCGAGCACCAC
>JAJXSV010000120.1 GCA_021784375.1 Actinomycetes bacterium
GCCGCTCGGTGTCGAGCACGCGCAGCGACACGTTGCCGACGAGTTCCGAGTCGAGGCGGTTCTTCAGCAGACGGGCGGTGAGTTTCTTACCGCTCTGCCCCACGAGGGGCGAGGTGTTGGTGCCGATCGTCATGGAGATGCTCGGTTCGTCCACGATGATCACGGGGAGCGGACGCGGGTCCTCGAGGTCGGCGAGGGTGTCGCCGATCGTGATGTCGGAGATGCCGGCTACGGCCACGATGTCCCCTGGGCCGGCCGATTCGACGGAGACCCGCTCCAGGGCCTCGGCCATGAGGAGCTCGGCCACCTTGACCCGCTCCATGGTGCCGTCATGTCGGAACCACCCGACCTGCTGGCCCTTCCGCAGGGTGCCGTTGTGCACCCGACAGAGGGCGAGTCGGCCGAGGTAGGGAGAGGCGTCGAGGTTGGTGACGTGCGCCTGTAGGGGCATCTCGTCGTCGTACTCGGGGCAGGGGATGGACTCGATGAGCGTCTTGAACAGGGGTTCCAGGTTCTCCGAGTCGGGCATGCCACCGTCCTCTGGCTGGTTCATGGAGGCGCGCCCGGCGCGTGCCGACGCATAGACGACCTTGAAGTCGAGGGCGTCATGGCGGTGGGAGTCGTCGATGAGGTCCATGAAGAGCTCATAGGTCTCCTCCACCACCTCGCTGATGCGGGCGTCGGCGCGGTCGACCTTGTTCACCACCACCACGATGGGCAGGTGCTTGGCCAATGCCTTGCGCAGCACGAAACGGGTCTGCGGGAGGGGGCCCTCGGAGGCATCGACGAGGAGCAGGACGCCGTCGACCATCTCCAGACCGCGCTCCACCTCTCCGCCGAAGTCGGCGTGGCCGGGGGTGTCCACGATGTTCAGGGTGATCGGATGGCCGTGGGCCGCCTCGCCCTGGTAGCGGACGGCGGTGTTCTTGGCCAGGATCGTGATGCCCTTCTCCCGCTCCAGGTCCATGGAGTCCATCATGCGTTCAGCGACGTCCTGGTTGGCGCGGAAGTTGCCCGTCTGCCAGAGCATGGAGTCGACGAGCGTGGTCTTGCCGTGGTCGACGTGGGCGATGATGGCGACGTTACGGATGTCGCTGCGAAGTTGTTTCGTCACCCACGGAGTCTAACTGGCCGAAATGCCCTTGATTTTCGGCACAAATCGCGCTTGCGGGAGGTCAGGGCCCCGTCCCCTCGGCCACCACGCTCCAGGTGGACCCGTCGCCGGCCAAAGTGAGGAAGCTGAAGGAGCCGCCGGTGACTGGGTACGGATCATGGGTGACGCCCACTTGCACCGCGGCGATCGCAGCCCGCGGCACGCTGCCGGTCCAAGCACCCTCGCCGCCATCGGCGTACAGGCATCGATGCAGGCCGACGCGCTGCTGCGCCACGTCGAGCAGGGTCGCGGTCGGAGTGATCTCCGTGACCAGCATGCCCTTGGCGGCGAAGTAGTCCGTGACCACTTGCCGCCAGGAGTCCTGCACCGGCACCTGTGGGAAGGAGGACAGGTCCCTGCAGGGCGGAAGCCGATCGGCTGCCGGGGGGGACGGCGAGCCCGCGGAGGTCAGGCTCACATGGTGGCTCGCCACCAGCCACCACGAGCCACCGAGGATGAGGGCGCTGATCGCGAGGGCCAGCAGCCCCAGTCGTGTGCGCATGCCGCCCCCTCGGACAGGAGCGTACGCCGGCCCGTGCAGGCGAACGGGTTACTCGCCGAGCTCCGCGTCGCGCAGGGCCGCGCGCACGACCTCGAAGGCCATGCCTGCCGGGAAGCCCTTGCGGATCAACATGTTGGCCAGACGGCGAGCCCTCGCGTCGGGGTCCAGACCCCCGGTGGAGGGCAGGCGCTTCGCCACCAGGGACTCGGCCAGACCGCGGTCGGCGTCATGGTCGATGCCGGACAGCTCCTGCTGGATCAGCTGCTCGTCCACTCCCTTGGCCCGCAACTCCTGCGCGAGCACGCGAGGGGCCAACCCTCGCGAGGCCCGACGGGAGCGCACGTACATGGCCGCGAACTCCGCGTCATCCACAAGGCCCACTTCGGTCATGCGATCGAGCACCTGACGGGCGACTTCGTCGGAAATGCCCTTGGCTGCCAGCGCCTCCGCCAACTGCGCCCTGGTCTGGGGAGCTCGCGTGAGCCGTCGAAGCACCAGGTTGCGAGCCGCCGTGGCGGGATCGGCCTCGCCTGCGGACGAGGGGTCGACACCGAGATCCGGTGCCGACCCCTCGTCGTCGAAGACCCGCCTACGCGTCGATGGACGTCGCGTCGTCAACCTTCACCCCGATGCCGAGGGCGGTCTTGATGGCCTGTTCGATCTCGGCCGCCAGGTCCGGGTTGTCCTTGAGGAACTGGCGGGCGTTCTCCTTGCCCTGACCGAGCTGGTCACCGTCGTAGGTGTACCACGCCCCTGCCTTGCGCACGATGCTGTGCTCGACGCCCATGTCGATGAGCGAGCCCTCACGGCTGATGCCCTCGCCGTAGATGATGTCGAACTCGGCCTGCTTGAAGGGCGGGGCCACCTTGTTCTTCACGACCTTCACGCGAGTCCGGTTGCCGACGACCTCCTGGCCGTCCTTGAGGGCCTCGATGCGGCGGATGTCGAGGCGCACCGAGGCGTAGAACTTCAGCGCCCGACCACCGGTCGTGGTCTCGGGGTTGCCGAACATGACGCCGATCTTCTCGCGCAGCTGGTTGATGAAGATGCAGGTGGTATTGGTGTTGGACAGCGCTCCGGTGATCTTGCGCAGGGCCTGGCTCATGAGGCGCGCCTGCAAGCCGACGTGCGAATCGCCCATCTCACCCTCGATCTCCGCACGGGGCACCAGGGCCGCCACGGAGTCGATGACGATGACGCCGATGGCACCGGAGCGGATGAGCATGTCCGCGATCTCCAGCGCCTGCTCGCCGGTGTCGGGTTGGCTCACGAGCAGGGCGTCGATATCGACGCCGAGCTTCTTGGCGTACTCCGGGTCGAGTGCGTGCTCGGCATCGATGAAGGCGCAGATGTCGCCCAGGCGCTGGGCATTGGCGATGGCATGCAGGGCCACCGTGGTCTTGCCCGACGACTCCGGACCGTAGACCTCGACCACGCGCCCGCGCGGCAGGCCACCGATGCCGAGTGCCACGTCGAGCGCGATGGAACCGGTGGGGATGAATTCCATGGGCGCGCGGCTGTCGTCGCCGAGCCGCATCACCGAGCCCTTGCCGAACTGTCGCTCGATCTGCGCGAGCGCACTGTCGAGCGCCTTCTCGCGGTCGTTGCCGGGGGTGCTGCTGGGTGCCATGTTGCTCCTTGCTGTGCCGTGGTTTGCCCTCGGGCCCGACCATAGGAGCGGCCCCTGACAAGCTACCCACGGCCGTGGATAACGCTGCGAATGCTAGTCGAACACCTGTTCGAATGTGGACGACACGCCGGGGCGTCGTACGCCAGGGGAGCGGGCTCCGGCAGGGCCGCAGCCGCGGGGCCGCACGCGCCCGTCAGCGCTCACTGAGCGGCAGCCGTTCGTGCGTCCACACGGCACGCCAGATGTCCACCGTCTCGATACCAGCGGCGATGGCCTCCTCGCAGGTGCGGCCGCCGAGTTCCGACAAGCGGAAGTCTCGCGCCCAGGAACGCGCGTAGGCGGGTCCGAAATGGCCGTCCATGCGCGACCAGAAGTCGGTGAGCCTCATGCGCCGAGCATCTTGGCCAGCGAACCGGCCTGCGCATCGCGGGCGGACCGCTCGCTGGGCACGCTGACGAAGGAGGCCAGCCAGCGCAGCGCCATGTCCACGTTGCTCTCGGAGACACTGCAGCCGCGTGCGCGCAGGGCGTCAGCGGCCAACCGACGGACACGAGGGTCACTCGCCGACCCCAGGCGCACCAGCGCCACGGCATCGTGCTCCCGGATCCCCTTGAGCGCGGGGTGCTCGGCGATGCTCGTCGCCGCGCCGGCCAACGCGCGCTCCAGGGATTCGGCCTCGACGAAGGCGCGTGCGAGGTCCCTCGTCTCGCGGTCGAGCACCAACTCGAGCAGGGCGTCCTTGTCACGCGCGTGGTTGTACAGCGTGGCCCGCGCCACTCCCCCCCGATCGGCCGCCTCCACCATGGTGAGTCCCTTGAGCCCCCGCAGGGCAATGGTCTCCAAGGCACCACGGATCGCACCCTCGCGCGCGCGGTGCATGGCATTGCGGGCGCGGATGCGGGTATTGGGGCCGCTGATGATGCCTGCGTCGCCCGGCTCCTCCAGCACCTCCACCGAGACGCCCGGCGCCGACTCCGCTTCGCTGCCCTCACCGGGAAACGACAACTGTCCGGCGATGTGCGCGGTCTCGTACTGCTTGCTGGACACGGATCAGGCTGCAGCGGGCTTGCGCGTCGGCATGGGCACGACGGTGGGGCGTTCGCGTAGCGCGATCTCCCGGGCCACCGAGGCCAGCACCTCGGACAGCGGCTCGCCGAGGGCGTTGCAGATGGCGGCCAGGCATTCGCTGCCCACCTCCTTGCGCCCCCGCTCCACCTCGGAGAGGTAGCCGAGCGACACCCGGGCCTCGGAGGAGACATCGAGGAGCGTGCGGCGCTGCTCCATGCGCAGTCGACGGAGCTCCCCGCCCAGCACCTGTCGCAACACGACCACAGCCACACCTCCCTCCGGACGTCGTCCCAACGCTACCCCCACAGGCACCTAGTTGGACGGCATATCCACAAGCGGCAGCAACGCGTCGAGCAGCATCCCCAGCACAACGAGCACCGTGCTGTGCCGTATTCCGTCCCGGTCGCCCTCGAGCGTGAGGCTGTGCGTGCGCACGCTCCCCGGGCCGGCCACAGCCACATGGACCTCGCCGACCGGATGTCCATCCTGCTCGTCCGGCCCGGCCACTCCGGTGCAGGCCAGTGCGAAGTCGGCAGCCAGCGCCGCGCGGGCACCTCGGGCCATGGCCTCCGCTACGGGGGCCTGGATGGGGCCCCCGCGCTCCAGCAGGCTCCCCGGCACGGCGAGCAGCGAGGCCTTGAGGTCGGTGGCATAGGCGACGATGCCGCCGCGGAGCACAGCGGAGGCACCGGGCACCGTCGCCAAGGTGGCCGCGATCAGTCCGGCGGTGAGGCTCTCGGCGGTGGCAACGGTCCGATTGGCCAGGCTGGCTGCGATGACGACTGCCCGCGCCAACTCGAACTCGGTGGCCGCCAGCGAGTTGTCGGACAGCGCATCCAGCGCGGCCGTGAGGTCGGCCTGCTCGTAGCCGGTCATGCCGCCCGCAACTCCCGGGCGTACACCGCGCCCGACCACAGGGTCACAGCCAGGGCCACCCAGAGCACCACGAGCCCCAACGGTTGCAGCACGCCGCCGAAGAGGCCCTCCTTGGGCCAGAAGGCCAGAGCGATGCCGACCAACTGCAGGGTGGTCTTGACCTTGCCACCGGCATTGGCCGCATGCACCATGCGGTTGCGGATGCGCAGGCGCCAGTACGTGATGCCCCATTCCCGGATGAGCAGCAGGGCCGTCGCCCACCAGGGGAAGAGCCCCAGGTAGGAGAGGATGACGAAGGCAGCGCCCGTGAGCGCCTTGTCCGCGATGGGATCCGCGAGCTTGCCGAAGTCGGTGATCTCGTCGCGCTGCCGGGCCAACTTGCCGTCATATGCGTCGGTGATCGACGCCGAGACGAAGACGGCGATGGAGACGAAGCCGAACCACACGGTCTGCTGCAACGCGGTCCAGCAGAACACGGGGACCAGCGCGGCCCGCAGCATGGTGAGGCCGTTGGAGACGGTCCGGAACTGGCGCCGCGCCATCAGACGACCTCGGCGATGAGATCGACCCCGTCGCTCGCGACCACGACCGCCTGCACCAGGTCGCCCACGGCAGCCGTGGTTGCGATGCGCGTCGTGCCATCGACCTCGGGGCCCTGGAACTCGGCCCGGCCCTCCACGCCGTCGGCGTCCACGCGTTCGACGAGGACACGGACCTGCTCGCCGATGCGGTCCTCCGCGCGCTGGTTGCACAACTCGTCGACGAGTTCGCTCAGGGCCTCGACGCGGGCCTCGATCTCGTCGGCGTCGAGTGGGGACGCGAACCCCGCAGCCTCCGTGCCATCCTCGCTCGAATAGCCGAACACGCCAGCGACATCGAGTCGGGCCCGCGCGATGAAGTCGGTGAGCTCGGTGAACTCCGCCTCGGTCTCACCTGGGAAGCCGACGATGAAGTTCGAGCGCACGCCCGCAAGGGGGGCCGCCACCCGCACGCGGTCGAGGAGTTCGAGGAATTCATCGACTCCCCCGAACCGCCGCATGCGGCGCAGCACGGTGGACGACGCATGCTGGAAGGAGAGGTCGAAGTAGGGCACCACCTTCGGTGTACCCGCGATGGCCTCGATGAGGCCGGGCCGCATCTCCGCGGGCTGCAGGTACGACACCCGGATCCGCTCGATGCCGTCGACCTGCGAGAGCGCA
>JAJXSV010000121.1 GCA_021784375.1 Actinomycetes bacterium
ACCCGCGATGTCTCCGGCGAAGGGGTGCAGCAGGCGCTCCTGAAGATCCTCGAGGGCACGCAGGCGAGCGTGCCACCACAGGGCGGGCGCAAGCACCCGCACCAGGAGTTCCTGCAGATCGACACCACGAACGTGCTGTTCATCGTCGGCGGTGCATTCGCCGGCCTGGATCACGTGATCGAGGCACGGATCGGCAAGAAGTCCGTGGGGTTCACCGCTGAGCTGGGTGAGCGCAACACCAACCCGGGCGACATCTTCAGCAAGGTACTGCCTGAGGACCTCATACAGTGCAGTCTCAGCCCCGAGTTCATCTGGCGCCTTCCCGTCTTCGCGTCCGTCGTCGGCCTCGACCGCAAGGCGCTGATCGCGGTGCTCACCGAGCCCAAGAACGCGCTCATCAAGCAATACCAACGGCTCTTCTCCATTGATGGAGTGGAGCTCGAATTCGACAAGGGTGCCATCGAGGCCGTCGCCGACCTGGCAGTCGCGCGCGGTACCGGTGCGCGCGGCCTTCGCTCCATCATGGAGGAGGCCCTGCTGCAGACGATGTACGAGATCCCGAGTCGCGACGACGTAGCCAAGGTCGTGGTGAACAAGGCCGTGGTCACCGAGGGGACCCTGCCCAAGCTCATCAAGAAGGCACCGCGCGAGAAGTCGGCGTGACGCCAGCCGGTCCCTTCATCTCCACCGAGCGGCTGCTGCTGCGGCCGCTGCGGGTCGAGGATGCCGATGACGTCCTCGAGTACCAGTCAGATCCGGGCACCGTGCGCTACATCCCGTGGCCCGAGCGCTCGCGCGACCAGGTGATCGAGGCGCTGCAGCAGCACACCGCCAACGCCTTCGAGGCGCCGGCGCATGACCGAGAGTTCGCGTTGTTGGCGTGGACCCTGCGTGACGGGGGCAAGGTCATAGGTCAGGGCAACCTCGGCATCGAGTCGGAGCAGCATGGGCACGCCAGCATCGGTTGGGTGACGCACCCGGGCTTCGTCCGCCAGGGCTACGCCTTGGAGGCCACGCGCGCGCTCATCGACTGGGGCTTCGGTGCCCTGGGCCTGCATCGCCTCACCGCCACCATCGACACGCGCAACCTCGCATCCGCGCGTCTGGCGGAGAGGCTCGGCATGCGGCTCGAGGCCAGCCACGTCGACGACGAGTGGTTCAAGGGAGTCTGGACGAGCACCTGGATCTACGCCCTCCTCGAGCGCGAATGGCGCTGACGCCATCCGTCACTCGCTGGTGGCCAGCTCCGCGATGACATCGAGCCGTTCGGCCTCCGCGTACGCGAGGGCATCGATACCACCGGCTGCCATGAGGTCAGCCTGCACTGAACGGACGCGCGCGATCATCTCGGCCGGCGCTTGCACGGTGGCCGATGCCAGGCGGGCCCGCATCGACTTCTTGGCATCGGACTTCGCCTTGCGGATGAACACGAGCACTTCGGCGACCGCGTCGAAGGCGGCGGCGTCGCCGTCTCCCGCGAGTGCGGCGATCGATGCTGCCTCCGGCCAGGAGGCCCGGTGCACGGACCCGATGCGCCACCAGCTCCACACCTCCTCGGTCACGAAGGGCAGGAACGGCGCGAGCAGCCGCAGCAGGGTGTCGGTGGCAACTCCCAGCGCCAGCTTGGCCGAAGCCGCGGCCTCCTCACCCATGCCGCCGTACACGCGGTCCTTCACGAGCTCCACGTAGTCGTCGCAGAAGCGCCAGTAGAACTTCTCGGTCACCTCGAGCGCGCGCGAGTAGTTGTAGCCCTCGAAGGCGGCTGTGGCCTGACGGACGACCTCAGCGAGTTGGGCGAGCATCGACTGGTCGAGTTCGTTGGTGACGGATCCGCCCTCGGTGACGGCTCCCATGGTGAGCGCGAACCGTGACGCGTTGAGCACCTTGATCGCGAGACGGCGACCGATCTTCATCTGGCCCACATCGAAGGCGGTGTCGGTGCCGGGACGGCCGGAAGCCGCCCAGTAGCGGACCGCGTCGGAACCGTGCTCCTCGAGGAGGTCGATGGGTGTGACGACATTGCCCTTGGACTTCGACATCTTCTTGCGATCGGGATCCAGGATCCAACCCGAGATCGCTGCGTGCTTCCACGGCAGGTCGTCGTTCTCCAGGTGCGCGCGCACGACCGTCGAGAAGAGCCAGGTGCGGATGATGTCGTGCCCCTGCGGACGCAGGTCGAAGGGGAAGACGCGCGACCAGCGATCCTGGTCGACCTCCCAGCCGCCGACGATCTGCGGCGTCAGCGACGAGGTTGCCCAGGTGTCGAGCACGTCGGGATCGCCGATGAAGCCACCGGGCACCCCTCGCTCGGCCTCGCCGAAGCCGGTGGGGGCGTCGGACGAGGGGTCGACGGGCAGTTGCGACTCATCGGGGACGAGCGGGCGGTCATAGACCGGGTTGCCGTCGTCATCCAGCGGGTACCAGACCGGCACCGGCACGCCGAAGAAGCGCTGGCGCGAGACCAGCCAATCGCCGTTCAGCCCCTCGACCCAGTTCGTGTACCGGGATCCCATGTACTCGGGATGCCATTCGAGCTGCGCGCCCCGCTTCACCAGCAGCTCACGCAGGTCCGCGTCGCGGCCTCCGTTGCGGATGTACCACTGCCGGGTGGTGACGATCTCCAGGGGCTTGTCGCCCTTCTCGAAGAACTTCACGGGGTGCGTGATGGGACGGATGTCTCCCACGAGGTCACCCGATGCGCGCAGCAGTTCCGCGATGCGCTCCTTGGCGCTGTGCGCGGTGGCGCCGGCGATGGCGGCATACGCGGCGATGCCCTCGGTGCTCTCGATCCACTCCGGGGTGTCGCTGATGATGCGGCCGTCCCAGCCGATGATGGGCCGCGTGGGCAGTTGCAACTCACGCCACCAGGTGACGTCCGTGGTGTCACCAAAGGTGCAGATCATGGCGATGCCCGAGCCCTTGTCGATCGCCGCCAGGTGGTGCGACACCACCGGGACCTCGACATCGAAGAGGGGCGTGCGGACGGTCTTCCCGAACAGCGGCTGATATCGCTCGTCGTCGGGGTTCGCCACCAGTGCCACGCAGGCGGGGATGAGCTCCGGCCGTGTGGTCTCGATGTACACGGTCTCACCGTTGTCGGTGCGCGTGAAGCCGACGCGGTGGTACGCCCCCGGCCGTTCGCGGTCCTCCAGCTCGGCCTGCGCCACGGCGGTGCGGAAGGTGACGTCCCAGAGGGTCGGTGCCTCGCTCTGGTAAGCCTCACCGCGCGCCAGGTTGCGGAGGAAGGCGCGCTGCGAGGCGGCGCGCGAGTTGGCGTCGATCGTCTGGTAGGTCAGGCGCCAATCCACGGAGACGCCGAGTCGCTGCCAGAGGGCCTCGAAGGCCTTCTCATCCTCGACGGTGAGGCGAAGGCAGAGTTCGACGAAGTTGCGCCGCGAGATCGGCAACTGTTCCTTGCCCGGATGGGCCGGGGGCTGGAAGCCGGGGTCGTAGGGGAGCGACGGATCGCAGCGCACCCCGTAGTAGTTCTGCACGCGCCGCTCGGTGGGCAACCCGTTGTCGTCCCAGCCCATGGGGTAGAACACATCGAATCCCTGCATGCGCTTGTAGCGGGCCATGCAGTCGGTGTGCGTGTACGAGAAGACGTGGCCGACGTGCAACGAGCCCGACGCCGTGGGCGGGGGCGTGTCGATGGAGTAGACGTCCTCCCGGGGGCGGTCGCCAGCGAACCTGTACGTGCCCTGCGCCAGCCAGGTAGCAGACCAGCGCTGTTCCACTCCCTCGAGGGTTGGCTTCTCGGGGATCCGCGGATATTCGACCGTCATGGGCCGCAATTCTAGGTTGCGGCCGGGTGCACGCCGGCATCGCGGACGGCCCTAGCCTTGCCCCGTGGAGCCCATTGATCGCCTGTCCGAGATCCAGCACGCACTGCTCTCGCGCAATCCCGAGAACCAGATCGACCCCACCCTGGACCGGATCCGTGCTGTCTGCGAGCTGCTGGGCGATCCCCAGCGCTCATACGCCGTCGTGCATGTGGCGGGGACCAACGGCAAGACCACCACCTCGCGCATGATCGAGACGCTGCTCCGCGAATTCGGTCTGCGCACCGGCCTCATGACCTCGCCCCACCTCCATGACGAACGCGAGCGCATCCGCCTCAACGGCGAGCCCGTGGAGGTCGAGCGCTTCATCGCCGTCTACGAGGAGATCGAGCCCTACCTGGCCATCGTCGATGAGCGCGTCGGCCGACTCTCGTACTTCGAGGCCCTCACGGTGCTCGGCTTCGCGGTCTTCGCGGACGCCCCGGTCGACGTCGCGGTCATCGAGGTCGGCCTGGGCGGCGAATTCGACGCGTCCAACGTCGTCGAGCCCGTCGTCACCGTCATCACACCCATCGGCATGGACCACCAGCAGTACCTCGGCAACGACCTGGCGTCCGTCGCCCGGGCCAAGGCCGGCATCCTCAAGCCCGACGCGGTCCCCGTGCTCGCACGTCAGGAGCTGGCGGCCGCGGAGGTCATCGCCGCCCGCTGCGCCGAACTGGGCCTGCCCATGGTGCGCGAGGGCGTGGAATTCGGGGTCACGAACCGCACGTTGGCGATCGGCGGCCAGTTGCTCACGTTGCAGGGGCTGGGCGGAAGCTATGACGAGGTGCTGCTGCTGCTCTACGGGGACCATCAGGCCTCCAACGCCGCCGTCGCGCTCACGGCGGTGGAGGCGTTCTTCGGGGCGGGCATCCAGCGGCTCGGTCGCGACCCGGAAGACCGCGATGCCCGACCAGCGTGGGGGGTCATCGAGGACCCGCGTCCATTGGACATCGAGACCGTTCGCGCGGGTTTCCTCAAAGTCACCTCGCCGGGTCGGCTCGAGGTTGTGCGACGGAGCCCGACGGTGATCGTCGATGCCGCCCACAACCCGCACGGCGCGCGAGCGCTCAGCCTCACACTGGCCACCGAATTCGACTTCGAGCACCTCGTCGGCGTGGTCGCCATCCTGGCGGACAAGGATGTGCGCGGGGTCCTGGAGGCGCTCGCCACCAGCATCGACGAGGTGGTCATCACCCGCAACGGCTCGCCGCGCACCAGTTCCATCGAGGATCTGGCGGCGCTCGCGGCCGAGGTGTTCGGCGAGGAACGCGTGCACACCGCCCCGGACCTGGCCGCTGCAGCGGAGTTGGCGACGGGACTCGTGGACGCGCACCTCGGGGAAGGCGGCCTGGGGATCGTCATCACCGGTTCGGTGGTCACCGCGGCCGAAGCGCGCGCGCTGTACGGGCGCACGACCGCCTGAGGCGCCTGGTGGGCAAGGTCACGCCCGCGGCTGGGGCGTACTGCCGCTGTGCCCCCGACGGGCGGTCTGTACGCTCGGCCCACCGAGAAGGAGATCATCGTGTCGGTTGAACGCACCCTCGTGCTCATCAAGCCAGATGGCGTCCAGCATCACCACGTGGGGGAGATCCTGTCCCGCATCGAGCGCAAGGGCTTCCGCATCGTCGCCCTGCAGATGCGCATGATGACCGACGAGATCGCCGCCAAGCACTACGCGGAGCACGTCGGCAAGGACTTCTACCCCCAGCTCGTGGACTTCATGAAGAGTGGTCCCATCGTGGCGCTGGTCATCGAGGGTGACGACGCGGTGGCCGAGTGGCGGACCATGATGGGACCGACCAACCCCGTGAACGCTGCTCCGGGCACGATCCGCGGTGACTTCGCCACCAACACGCGGGCCAATGTCACCCACGGATCGGATTCACCGCAATCCGCCCAGCGGGAGATCGCCATCTTCTTCCCGGAGTTGGTGCGCTGACACGGATCCCGCCGTTGCCACCCAGCTGGGCGGCCGGGGCAGGTGCGGCCGACCATAAATGCCGGCAAAGTCTCGGCGGCACCACCGCTGTCCGACGGTTCGGATCGGGTTCGCGGACGGCCTAGCAGGGCGAAGAGGACAGGGCAAGACCGTGGCGCCGGTAGGATCGGCTGACATCCGTATCAAGCCAGGGGATATGCCTGTGTCGAACTTCAACACCTCGTTCCTCGGTCGCGACATGGCGATCGACCTCGGAACTGCGAACACGCTCGTGTACGTGCGTGGGCGCGGCATCGTGCTCAACGAGCCTTCTGTCGTGGCCATCGACAAGGACAACGGTCGCGTACTCGCCGTCGGCATGGAGGCCAAGCGCATGCTGGGCCGCACCCCCGGCAACATCGTGGCCATCCGCCCCATGAAGGACGGCGTCATCGCCGACTTCGAGGTCACCGAGATCATGCTTCGGCACTTCATCCGCAAGGTGCACAAGTCCCGCCACCTGGCCAAGCCACGCCTCGTGGTGTGCGTGCCCTCGGGTGTCACGGGCGTGGAGCGCCGCGCCATCAAGGATGCCGGCTACGCCGCGGGTGCCCGCAAGGTCTACATCATCGAGGAGCCCATGGCCGCGGCCATCGGCGCGGGC
>JAJXSV010000122.1 GCA_021784375.1 Actinomycetes bacterium
ACCGTCGCGAAAGGGTCAACCGTGGCGCGACCGATGGCCACATGCCGGTCGGCATTGCGCACGAATGCCGCCACCGCGCGCGAGAGCGCGAAGCGCCCGACCGTCACCACCACCTCGGGGCGCAACTCCGGATCGTCGAGGCAAGCCAGGTAGTGGGTGATGGCGCAGACGCCAAGCCGCGCACCGCTTCCCGGCTCCGCCAACACCGGCCAGCCCAGGTGCGTTGCGAACGCCTGCACATCGGCCGCCTGTGCGGGGTCGGAGGTGATGATGACGCCTTTGGGCGTGGCACCGCCGCTGGGCCAGATTCCCGACCAGTTGCCGCGCGGTACCGCTGCCGAATGGCGAGGAGCCGCCACCGGCGGCAGGGCGTCGGTCCAGGAGGCACCACCGTCACCGGGCACGAGCGGCTCAGCGAAGGGGAGGTTGATATGGACGGCACCCGGAGCCGTGGTGGCGTTGCCATGCGCAGCTGCCACCGCATCCGCGATGAGGCCCCGCCAATGCACGTCGGGTTGGTTGGTGGCAATCGCGCTGTCGAAGGATTTCAGCACGGCCACGCCGAAGATCTCATGCTGGTTGATGGTCTGGTTGGCACCCTTGCCGCGCAGAGTGGCAGGGCGATCCGCCGTGAGCAGGATCAGCGGCACACCGGCTTCGGTGGCCTCGAACGCTGCGGCATGGAAGTGCGCCGCTGCTGTGCCCGACGTGCACACGACGGCCACAGCGGCGGCCCTGCGCTTGGCCAGGCCCAGTGCGAGGAAGGCAGCCGAACGCTCATCGACGCGCACATGCAGGCGCAGCTTGTTGGCGGCGGCCGCCTGCGCCAGGGCGATGGAAAGGGGACCATTGCGCGAGCCCGGGGCGAGCACCACTTCATCGATGCCGCTGCGCAACAGTCCGTCGACGAGCGCTCGCGCCTGCGCTGTGCTCGGATTCGTCATCTCGCCCCCTGCCCGGCAATGCCGGCATGCTGCCATGCCCGCAGGAAGCGCGCACGCCAACGCTCTCGCATTTCCTGGTCGACCAGACCGGCCGGGTCGGGTTGCGAGGGAGCGGCCCGCGTCACGCGCAGTTCGCCGGCACTGATCTGCTGCGGTTGCGACACCACATCGTGGGCCAGCAGCGAGCCCGTGCCCAGCCCGCAGGCGAGTGGCAGCTCCGGCAGGGCCCCGGCCAGCCACAGCCCGCTGGCCAAGCCCACGGAACTGTCGAGACTGCCGGACACCACGACCGGAAGAGCGCAGCGCGCGGCCAGTTCGAGCGCGGGGATCACACCACCGAGGGGGATGGACTTGAAGACGGCCACATCGGCCACTCCGCGCAGTGCGGCAACGGCCCCGACGGGGTCGTCGCTGAGACGGATGCCTTCATCAACGGCCACCCGCACATCGCTGCGGCGTCGCAGTTCGCGCAGCTCCATGCGGTCCGCCACCGGCTGTTCCACATACTCAAGGCCACCGGCGATGGCGTCGAGGACGGCGATGCGCTCCACGGCTTGAGCCAGCGTCCAGCGCTGGTTGGTGTCGATGCGGATCGCACCCTGCACGCCAGCATCATCGAGGGCCTCGCGGATGGCGGCCACACGCTCCACGTCCTCGTCGAAGTCGGGCGCACCCACCTTGGTCTTGATGGTGGTGCAGCCCTGCTGCAGTGCCTCCTCCACCAACCGGCGCGTGGTTTCGACGTCGCTGCTGGGAATGATGGCGTTGACCGGCACGCGCTCTCGCAGGAGCGGCGGCCACCTGCCGTACGCCTGCTCCAACGCAGCCGCCAGCCAGCGTCCGGCATGGGCATCACTGTGATCGGCGAAGGGCGCGAATTCCCCCCACCCCGAGGGACCCTCGATGAGCAGGCCCTCGCGCACCGTCACGCCCCGGAATTCCCGGCGCAGCGGCAGCGCGAAAACCCGCGCGTTGGCAAGGACCTCGTCGGGCGTCACGGGCGCTTGGGGAATCGTCCGAAGTCGGGGCGACGCTTCTCCTTGTAGGCGTTGCGGCCTTCCTGCGCCTCCTCCGACATGTAGAAGAGGAGGGTCGCGTCACCTGCCAATTGCTGCACACCGGCCAGGCCATCGTCGGCGGCGTTGTGCGAGGCCTTGAGCATGCGCAGGGCCAATGGCGAGTACTGGAGCATCTCGCGTGCGTACTGCACGGTGGCGATCTCAAGATCGGCCAGCGGCACCACCTCGTTCACCAGACCCCAGTCGTAGGCCTGCGCCGCGCCGTACTGACGGCAGGTGAACCACACCTCACGGGAGCGCTTCTGGCCGACAGTTGCGGCAAGTAGGCCCGAGCCGTAGCCGCCGTCGAAGGAGCCGACGCGCGGACCGGTCTGCCCGAAGCGTGCGTTGTCGGCCGCGATGGACAGATCGCACACCACATGCAGCACGTGGCCGCCACCGATGGCGTAGCCGGCCACCATGGCGATCACGGGCTTGGGCGTGCGCCGGATCTGCACCTGCAGGTCAAGGACGTTGAGGCGGCCGATACCCGCCTTGGCGACGTCATCGCCACCGATGTAGCCGTCGTCGCCACGGATCACCTGGTCGCCACCCGAGCAGAAGGCCCAATCACCCTGGCCGGTGAGAATGATGACACCGATCGAGGGGTCATCCCTCGCCACATCGAAGGCCTGCTTGAGCTCGACGATGGTCTGCGGCCGGAAGGCGTTGCGCTTATGGGGCCGGTTGATGGTGATCTTGGCGATGCCTTCGTCCTCACCGGTGGACACCTCGTAGCGGATATCCGAGTACTCACCGCGGGTCTGCCAGGCGCAGGCCGGCGTGATCGACGAGTAGGCCGGATCCTGGGCCGCTGGTGACGACGGGTCCACCACTGGTGGCAGGAGGTACCGGGTTCGCGTATCCACTGGAGGGAATCCTTTCGTTCGCCGCCTAGGCTATCCGGCGATGTCCAACCTTGTACTTTCCCTGCAGCCGGGCCCCAGCGGGGTCCGTGACGCCGTCGTGCACCTACGCGAGGCGCTCAACGGTGGTCCATCGGTGATGCTCCTGCCGGACCGCGTCGACACGCCGCCCACCGGCCGCAGGACCTCGCAGGGCTGCGTCGTGCTGGCCACCAGTGGCTCCACCGGAGAGGCCCGGGGCGTCGAACTGGATGCGGACGCCCTGCACGCCAGCGCTCGCCTGGCGGAGGCGCAACTGGGCGGACCGGGGCTCTGGCTGACCGCGATTCCGGTCAGCGGTGCCGGAGGGCTCAACACCGTGGTCCGCTCACTGCTCAACGGCCACGACCCGGTGGTGTGGGAAGGCATTGCCGGCGCGGCACATTTCGACGGTCGCGCCATCCTTCCCTCGCTCCGCATGCTGCGCAGCCGAGCCAGTGCCGCCGGCCTGCGTGCCTACACCTCGCTGGTTCCCACGCAGGTGGCGCGTCTGCTCTCCTTCGCCAATGTTGATGATCTCGACTCCATCGAGGCCCTGAGGGAACTGGCGCACCTCGATGCAGTGCTCATCGGGGCGGACGCGCTCAGCGATCAACTGCGCATAGCCCTGCGCGGCTACGGCATCCACTTCATCACCACCTACGGTGCCACTGAGACCTGCGGAGGCTGCGTGTACGACAACCGTCCCTTCGCGGATACGCGTGTGGAGATCGAGGGCGAGGAACCCGGCCGCGTGGTCATCGCCGGGCCCACGGTGGCGTCGCGCTATCTTGACGACGACCCCGACCTCGCGCACCGTCAGTGGCGCTCCAATGACATCGGTCGCTGGCGGCTGGGTCATCTCGAACTCGTCGGCCGCCTTGATGATGTGGTGAAGGTGGGCGGTGTGGCGTTGGCGCTCCCGCTCATCGCCAACGCCCTTCGTGCCCTCGCCGGCACGGAGGACATCGCGGTGCTGGCGCGTGACGATGCCGAGTGGGGCCACGTGCCGGTTGCCTTCGTAGCCAACTGTGCTCTCAGTGACGCCACGCTGCGCCAGTATGCGGCCTCTGCTACGGGCCGCACCTCCATCCCGCTCGACATCGTGCGGGTGAGCCAGCTTCCCTTGCTGTCCAACGGCAAACTGGATCGGCAACAACTTCTGGCGATGGTGAAGTAGTTGGCCACCCCATCACAGTGGCTGTCGGCGACGCGGCCGCGCACTCTGCCCGCCGCCGCCGCACCGGTGGTCGTGGGCTGGGCCAGTGCCTGGCACGACTCGCAGGGCCGCGGTGTCTCCCACCTACAGGCACTGCTCGCGCTGATCGTCGCCCTCGCGCTGCAGGTCGGCGTCAACTTCTCCAACGATTACAGCGACGGCATTCGCGGTACGGATGAAGTGCGCGTGGGTCCGGTACGGCTGGTCGGTCAGAAGCTGGCCCCGCCGTCGCAAGTGAAGGCGATGGCGTTCCTGTGCTTCGGCGTCGCCGCGGGGGTGGGCCTGCTGGTGGTGGCCCTGACGGGCGAATGGCAGATGATCGTGCTCGGCGCCCTGGCCATCGTGTCCGCCTGGTTCTACACCGGTGGCAAGAACCCCTACGGCTACCAAGGCCTGGGCGAACTCTTCGTCTTCGTGTGGTTCGGTCTGGTGGCGGTACAGGGCACGGTGTTCGTGCTGCTCCACCGCACCACCGCGCTGGGCTGGCTCTTCGGTATCGGCGCCGGGGCCCTCTCATGTGCGCTGCTTGTCGCCAACAACCTGCGTGATGTGCCCACGGACACCATGTCGGGCAAGCACACGCTGGCCGTCCGCCTCGGTGCCGCCAATACGCGCTGGCTCTACATCGGTCTGGTCTGGCTGGCGCTCCTCATGCCCTTCGCGGCCATTGCCATCGGCAATACGCGCTGGCTGGCCCTGAGCCTGTTGGCGGCGCTTGTCGCCCACCGGCCGGGCTGGGCCGTGATCCGCGGCGCCGCGGGCCACGACCTGCTGCCGGTGCTTGCCAGGACCGGCCAGACCCTGCTGGTGTGGGCGGCCACCGTCAGTCTGGGCCTGGGTCTGGGCGCCAATTTCTGATGGCCTGACGCACTTCACGCCCTGGCCGGTATCAGGCGCGGTCGCCTTGCGCTAGGCACGTGCACCGAACCCGCGTAGACCAGCAGTGTCAGTCCTCGTCTTCCTTGCGGGTGTCGGCTTCGATGCGGGCGTTGATGCGGGCGAAGAGCCCACCCACGGAACGTCCCAACTGATCGCGCTGCCGATCGAGCAGCACCAGCGAAAGCAGGCCGCTCACCAGGAACGCCACCACGGCCAACGGAATGGAGCGGAGACCGAACAGATAGGCCACGGCGCCAACCGCGAGCAGCATGGCCAGGCGCAGGGTTGTGTAGCGGATGAATGCGAGCATCACTTGCCCTCTCCGCGATTGCGCCAGTCGCGCAGTCGCTTCTTCCAGACCTCATCGTCAAGGCTGCGCAGGAAGCGCGGGTCGTCGTCCGGCGCTGTGCTGCGAATGCGACGCTGCCGTCCGAACACGAACCACAGCAGCGTCCCCACACCGGGCAGGAAGAGCGTGAGCAGCACCCAGGCGTAACGGGGCAGCACGTTGGGATTACGCGTCATCGAGGCCTCGACGATGAAGTACAACCACACCGCCACCAGGATGAAGAAGAACAACGTGCGCATCAGAGCGACACCTTCCAGAAGCCACTGGTCTGGATCCGCATCCAGATCGAGAGTTGGTCCCACATGCCCGTCATGAGGAGCAGGCCCAGCACGATGAGCATGACACCACCGAACTGCTGTACGCGATGACGGCGCGTTCGCATCCAGCGCAGGGCACCAAGCGAGCGCTCGAAGAAGAGTCCGATGACGATGAAGGGCAGGCCCAACCCCAGGCTGTACAGCAGGGACAGGAGGGCGCCACGCCAGGCACTGCCCTCGCTGAAGGCCAGTGTCTGCACTGCGGCCAGGGTGGGGCCCACGCAGGGAACCCAGCCCAAGCCGAAGGCGACCCCCAGGAACGGCGACAGCAACACCCCGCCCCGACCGCGCATGCGCGGTCCAAACTCGCGTTCGAAGACGGGAATGCGACCGAGATAGGCCACACCCAGCAGCAGGACGAGCACACCCAGCCCCCGGGTGATCATGGACTGGTTCTGAGCCAACACCGAACCGATGCCCCCGAAGGCCACGCCGTAGGAGACGAAGAGGATGCCGAAGCCGAGCGTGAAGCCGATGGTGCCGGCCAGGGCGCGGTTGCGATGGCCGTGGCCCTCCAGCAACTCGTCGGCGGACAGGCCGGTGATGAGCGAGATGTAGCCGGGAACCAGAGGAGCCACGCAGGGGCTGAGGAAGGAGACGAGTCCCGCCACGAACGCGAGTGGCATGGCAAGCAGCAGTGAACCGCTGGTGATGGTGTCCGTCGCGAGGGCGAGGACGGTCATGCACCCACGCCCTTGTTGGAGCGCGCCACCAGTTCGGCGCAGGGCTCGGAGTAGGTGATGACGCTCAGGTT
>JAJXSV010000123.1 GCA_021784375.1 Actinomycetes bacterium
CGACGCCATGGCGTCGGCGGGCAAGACCCTGGTGGAGCTCTTCGGCCTCGCCCGTGAGCTCAATGCCGACGCCGAGGGCATCGAGATCGGCCCCTCCGCTGCGGACACCTTCGCCGCGGAACAGCTCACGATGCCGATCGAGCAACTCGATCTCACCGTGCGCTCCTACAACTGCCTCAAGCGCGAGGGCATCCACACGGTGGGCGAACTGCTCGGCCGTTCGGAGGCCGACCTCATGGACATCCGCAACTTCGGTGCGAAGTCCATCGATGAGGTGAAGGCCAAGCTCCAGACGCTCGGCCTCGCACTCAAGGACAGCCCGCCCGGATGGGATGCGTCCGCAGCATTCGTTGAAGACGACCAGTCGTTTGCAGAGGACGAGCGCTTCTGACGCGAGTCAGAGCCCGTCCAGTGATTCGAGGAGAAGAACATGCCAGCCCCAAGTAAGGGTGCCCGCCTCGGTGGCGGCCCGGCCCACGAGCGTCTGCTGCTCGCGAACCTCGCGACTGCGTTGTTCCAGCACGGTCGTATCACCACGACCGAAGCGAAGGCCAAGCGCCTGCGTCCCCTGGCCGAGCGTCTTGTGACGTTCGCCAAGCGTGGCGACCTGCATGCGCGTCGCCGTGTGCTCGCCATCGTCCGTGACAAGGGTGTCGTGCACACCCTGTTCACGGAGATCGCGCCTCGCTACGAGAACCGTCACGGCGGCTACACGCGCATCGTGAAGCTCGAGCCGCGCAAGGGTGACAACGCGCCCATGGCCGTCATCGAACTGGTGGAGCAGATGTCTGCCGCCGCTGAGGCCGAGGCTGCCACCAAGCGCGCTGCCAAGCAGGCCGCGGCCGCCAAGAAGGCGGAAGCCGCTGCGGCCGAGGCCGCAGCGAAGGCCGCTGCTGCTCCCGTCGTCGAGGACGCCGTCGCGGAGGCCGTCGAGGCCGCTGGCGAGGACAGCATCGCCGAGGCAGTCGCGGAGTAGCTCCGATCGGAATTCGAGGGACCCTCGCCAGTCATTGGCGAGGGTCCCTCACTGTCCGGGGTCGGGCCAATACTCTGGGGCGATGAAGGGGGCCGTGCGGGCGCCGGGCGTGCTCAGCCCGCGGCTGCTCATACCCCTGTGGTGCCTGGCGCTGGCGGCGTTGCGCGTTGGCACAGACAACGAGACGGATGCCTTCTGGACCGCCCGCGAGGGCCTGGATCTCATGGCCGGTGGCGCTCTCATCCACCCCGATCGCTGGAGTTGGGCGCCGGTGCCGGGTGACTTCGTACCGAACTCGCCGGCCTGGCAATGGTTCCTCGGGCTCGCCTGGCGGGCTGCCGGTCGTTCCGGCTTGATGCTGGTCTCCTTCATCTCCATTGCACTTTGCCTCCATGCGATGGCCCGCCTCGCGCGGCGGCTCGGTGCGGGCCAGCTCGGCACTGCCATGGGTCTGGTGGTGCTCGTGATCGTGGATGGCCCGCTCTTCGTCAATCGCTCGGCGCTCCCAGCCTTCGTGCTGCTCCTCGTGGCGCTCGACCGGTTGTGGCGGCACAAGGCGCGCCTGGCTCGCGCCCATGGGCTGACGTCGGCTTGCATCGGTTTCACGGTGTCGCTCGCATTGGTCTCTGCCGGCCTGTGGCTGCACACTTCGTGGGCGCTGTGGAGCGTCGCCTGGCTCGTCGACGCCGCCCTGTTCTCAGCACTTGCCTGGCCCGGTCGACTCGCTCGGCAGTTGTCGTTCGCCGGATCGGCGTTGCTCGGCTGCGGGTTGGCCATCGCGATCGGCCCCCTGGGCTTGCAGATCTTCGCGCAATCCGAGCGCGTCGCCCACGCGACCCAGGGGATCAACCTCGAGTGGGCCAGCCCGGTGGAGCAGGGTGTCCGGTGGACGCTCGTGTGCGCGTTCGCCGTCGCCATGGGTGTGGTCGCGTCTGTGAACAGCTGGCGCCGGCGTCCCATCGACGAGGTGTGGGTCGTACGACTGGTCTTGAGCATGGGCCTCCTGGGAGGCGCCCTGGCCGGAGCCTTCGCGATCCGCTTCCTCCTGCTCGGACTGCTCTGCGGCATGCCGGTCATCACCGCGCAGTTCGCATCGTGGGGGCCCCGCTGGACGGGTTCTGCGGTCGCGAGGCGCCTCGGCGAGCGCGCGACCGCGCGCTATTGGAGCATCCTCATGATGGTGGCCGGGTTGATTGTGCTGCCCCTCGGCATCGCGCGTTCGGCGTTGCTCGCATACCCATCACTCTCGGATCCGTCGATCAGCAGCCTTCCCAGGGATTGCTCGCTGTTCGCGGATGACTCTTCCGCGGCCATCCTGCTGCGGCCGGATGTGCGCATCTGGTGGGACGGTCGGCAGGACTACTGGGGCAGGACGCGGTTCATCGACGGAATTCGATTCCTGCAGGGATCCGAACGGAACGACTTGGTGCCCGCGGGCACCACGTGCGTGCTGCTGCACAACATCGCGTCCGGCCCGAAGTGGACGCACCTGGCCGCCGGACTCGATGCGGACCCGCGCTGGAAGACCGTCGCAGCCAATGCGTACTCGCAGGCTTGGACGTTGGCCATCGCGCGCTGATGCGGTTCCGCGCGATTGCGCCCGCATCGGCGGTGCCATGCGCCTTTGCGCCTAGGGTGTGGCCGTGCGACTGCGCATCGACCTCGGCTACGACGGCACCGCCTTCCACGGGTGGGCCGCCCAGCCGGGTCTGCGCACGGTGCAGGCCCTGCTGGAGGATGCACTGCGGGTGGCGCTGCGCGCGTCCGCGAGCCCGCAGACGACGGTCGCCGGCAGGACCGATGCCGGGGTGCACGCTCGCGGCCAGGTCGTGCATGTCGATGTCGAGACGGTCGATGAGGCGACGTTGGGCCGCCTGCCACGAGCACTGAACGGATTGCTGCCCGACGACGTGCGCATCAGGCAGGTGGCACCCGCACCGGTCGGGTTCGACGCCCGATTCTCCGCGCTGGCCCGGCGCTACTCGTACCGGCTTGTCGATGGCGACTCGCTGGACCCGCTCGAACGGCACACCGTCGTGCTGCATCAGCGTGGGCTGGACGTTGATACCATGAACATCGCCTCCCGGAGCCTGTTGGGGCTCAACGACTTCTCAGCATTCTGCAAGCGCACGGACAGGGGCACGTCGATCCGCGTCCTGCAGGAGTTCGCCTGGCACCGTGATGAGTACGGGGTCATCGTCGCGCGCGTGAAGGCCGACGCCTTCTGCCATTCCATGGTGCGCTCGCTCGTGGGCGCCCTCGTGATCGTGGGCGACGGGCGACAGGGCACGGAATGGCCGGCCCGGCTCCTCGCTGCGGGCGACCGCAGTTCGCCGGTGGCGCCGGCCCGCGGACTCGTGCTCGAGGAGGTCTACTACCCGCCGGACGCCGAACTGCTGGTCCGTCAGGATGCCACCCGCCAGAGCCGCGACGCCGCGGAGTTGTCCGTGCCGGCAGGCGAATGGGTCGAGCCCACGACGGGGAACGGGTAGTCGTGGGCCACATCGACGTCCAGCATGTGTCGTACGCACTACCTGACGGCCGACCACTGCTGGATGACGTCTGCTTCCGAGTTGGCGCAGGAGCGGTGGCAGCGCTGGTGGGTGCCAACGGCGCGGGCAAGTCGACGCTGCTGCGCTTCATCGCCGGTGCCGAGTCGCCGCATGAGGGCTCGATCAGTGTGACCGGTGGCCTCGCCGTGATGCCGCAGTTCGTGGGCCAGATGAAGGAGGGCAACCTGCGCGACCTGCTGCTGAGCGTGGCACCCACCCAGGTGCAGCGTGTGGCGAGCGCGCTCGATGAGGTCGAGCTGCAACTCATGGACAGCGACGATGCCATGCTGCAGTTGCGCTATGCCGGGCTCATCGCCGACTGGGCGGACGTGCACGGCTATGACCTCGAGCTGGAGTGGGACCTGGTCTGCATGGCCGCCATGGGCCGTCCCTTCGACGAGGTGAAGTGGCGCAGCGTCTCCACCTTGTCGGGGGGCGAGCAGAAGCGCCTGGTGCTGGAGGCGCTGCTGCGCGGTCGTGCGGAGGTGCTGCTGCTCGACGAGCCTGACAACTACCTCGACGTTCCCGGCAAGCGTTGGCTCGAGCAGCGCCTGCGTGACACGGGCAAGACCGTGTTGCTGGTCAGCCACGATCGCGAGCTGCTCGCCCAAGCGGCGACACACATCATCAGCCTCGAACTCGGGGCAGCAGGCAACACTGTTTGGGTGCACGGGGGTGGCTTCGCGACCTTCATGCAGGCCCGCGTCGACCGTTTCGCGCGCCTGGAGGAACTGCGGCTGCGTTGGGATGAGAAGCACGAGCAGTTGAAGGAACTCGTGAAGTCGTTGAAGGTCAAGGCCACCTTCAACGACGGTATGTCAGCCCGCTATCGCGCGGCCTGCACCCGCTTGGAGAAGTTCGAGGCTGCCGGCCCGCCGCAGGCGATTCCCATGCAGCAGCAGATCCACATGCGCCTCAAGGGTGGACGCACGGGCAAGCGGGCCGTGGTCTGCGAGGGCCTACAACTTATCGGTCTCACCGATGCCTTCGACCTCGAACTCTGGTTCGGCGAGCGCTTGGCGGTGCTCGGCGGCAACGGCACCGGGAAGTCCCACTTCCTGCGTCTGCTCGCCGCCGGCGGATCGGACCCGGAGGTCGAGCATCGTCCGGTGTCGGACGTGGCCATGGTGCCGGTGGCCCACTCCGGCCGGGCCCGGCTCGGAGCCCGGGTGCGACCCGGTTGGTTCGCGCAGACGCATGTGCGGCCGGACCTGGCCGGACGCACGCTCCTGGAGATCCTGCACCGGGGGGACGACCATCGCTCCGGTCTGGCGCGCGAGGCGGCTGCACGGGTGCTCGACCGCTATGAGCTCGCATTCGCAGCGGAGCAGACCTTCGACACGCTCTCCGGCGGCCAGCAGGCTCGCTTCCAGATCCTGCTGCTCGAACTCTCCGGCGCCACCCTGCTGCTCCTGGACGAACCGACGGACAACCTGGATATCGCGAGTGCCGAAGCCCTGGAATCGGGTCTCGATGCCTATGAGGGCACGGTCATCGCGGTCACACACGATCGTTGGTTCAGCCGCGGATTCGACCGTTTCCTGCTGGTCCGTCAGGACGGCAGCGTCATGGAAACCGATGGGCCGGTCTGGGAAGGACGTGGCTAGATGACCCGACTGCGGGAGTTCCGCCGCATCACGCTGGCCCTGCTCGTCCTGACGACCGTCTTCATCATGCCCGGGTTCCTCGATGTCACGAACCTGCCCAAGCTGCTCGTGCTCGTGGTGGCCGCAGCGCTGCTCATCGCCTTGCTCGGGCGCGGCGGTGGCGCCCTTCCGGCCACCCGTCCTGCGAACTGGCTGCTGGCGCTCTTCGTGGCGGGCATGGCGGTCTCCGCGCTCATGGACGGACAGCACCGCTATCGCGTCCTCTACGGCGTGTGGGGCCGCAACGACGGACTGCTCGCATACGCCTCCTTGGCCGTCATGTTCACGGCAATTGCCACGGCCTTCCGCGGGCGTGCAGCGCGTCTGGTGCTCTTCGCACTTGCCGGTACGGGCGCCGTGGAGGCGCTGCTCGGACTGGGCCAGCACCTGGCAGGCACCCCGGGCTACTGGGCCAAGCCGTACAACCCGATCATGGGGAGTTTCGGGAACCCCGACTTCGCCTCGGCCTTCCTCGGTATCGCTGCCGTGGCCCTCTGCGTCACCAGCATGCTGCCGGACCTGCCCCGCCGCCTGCGGCTGGCGGCCCTGGCGTTCGGCCTGCTGGCGGCGTCGCTCACCGTGCTCTCACAGGCACTGCAGGGAACCTTGGCCCTCGCGGTCGGCGGTGTGGTCGCTGTGACCGCGTGGTCCTTCCATGTGCTGGCACCGACGTGGCTGCGCCGGCTGCGCATGCTGCTGCTGGCCGCGCTGTCGGTGGGGACGGTGGCGGGCCTGGCGGCGCTCGCGGATCGGGGCCCATTCGCGTCGATCCTGCACTCTGCGAACCTCGCCGACCGCTTCTACCTCTGGCGCGCGGCGCTGGCCATGTTCCGTGCCCACCCCTGGTTCGGGGTGGGGATCGACGCCTACGCGGAGCAGTTCCGGCTGGTGCGCGGGCCCGACCTGATCGACGGTGGAGGCGTGGGCACGACGGCCGACGCGGCGCACAGCGTGCCCCTCAACCTGCTCGCCACAGGCGGCCTCGTGGTGCTGCTGCCCTACCTGCTCATCCTGGTGTTCGTTGCCTCGCGTGGCCTGCGCCTGCTGCGCAGCGGTGACCAGCCACTGGTGGCGGCCGCCCTGTTGGGCGCGTGGACGGCCTATGTCGCCGCCTCCTGCTTCTCGCTCGACCAGCTGGGGGTGGCCGTCTGGGGGTGGGCCTTGGGCGGCGCCATCGTCGCGGCCTCCTACCCGCAGCCCGTCGGGGTGGTCCCGCCCGCTGCCGG